>RFZR01000082.1 GCA_009920595.1 Alphaproteobacteria bacterium
AAATATTTTGA
This sequence comes from Alphaproteobacteria bacterium, assembly GCA_009920595.1. GTDB lineage: Bacteria > Pseudomonadota > Alphaproteobacteria > Rhizobiales > Beijerinckiaceae > CAIUPE01. The sequence goes on from RFZR01000082.1 coordinate 12, forward strand.
TCCGACGAAAACAGATTTTGCTGGAGCGATGTGATCTTCCTTCGCCGCCAAATTATAAACGGGGATCGACACGCGTTTCAAATCAAGTTTGACATTGCCGAGCGTGATTTTTCCTTTCGACAATTTATTGTCGAGATAGCAATTGCGCAGATAGAAAGAATGATTGGCGCGCGGCATACGCGTTGAATCAGAATTCCAGAACAAGAGATCAAAGGGGAACGGATTTTCACCCTTGAGATACACATTCACAACATAAGGCCAGATCAAATCATTCGGACGCAGCATGTTGAAGGCCGCCGCCATACTCGTCCCTTCGAGATAGCCGCGCACATCCATTTTCTCTTCGATGGATTTAACTTGCTCTTCATCGACAAAGACTTTGAGATCACCCGCATTTTCAAAATCAACTTGCGTTGTCAGCAGCGTGGCACTCGCGATGCGTTTATCATTCGTGGCCGCCATATAAGCAAGCGCAACGGAGAGCAAAGTACCACCGACACAGTAACCCATCGCGGTCACTTGTTTTTCGCCAGTGATTTTTTCAATCATCTCAAGCGCGGCAAAAATACCTTCGCGCATATAATCTTCGAAACTCTTCTCCGCCTGCCGCTCATCCGGATTGACCCATGAAATCACAAAAACGGTCAGACCTTGCGATACGGCCCAACGGATGAAGCTCTTCTCGGGGTTGAGATCGAGAATATAAAATTTATTGATCCAAGGCGGCACAATCAACAAAGGCCGTTTGAACACCGTCTCTGTTGTCGGCGAATATTGAATGAGTTCGATAAGATCATTCCGAAAAACAACTTTGCCCGGCGTGGTGGCGAGATTAACACCCACTTGAAAATCACCCGGCACAGTCTGGCGGAGTTTCAAAGTGCCTTGCCCCGCTTTGATATCCTCCACCATCATCTTCATGCCGCGCACAAGATTTTCACCATTCTGCTCAAGCGTTGTGCGCAAAAGTTCTGGATTGGTGGCAACAAAATTCGTTGGTGCCAAAGCGCTCGATAATTGCTTCACATAAAACTGTGCTTTGTGTTTCGTGTGAGGATCAATGTCATCCGCTTGTTGAACGAGATCATCCGCCCAGCGCGTTGTCAGCAAATAGGCCTGCTTCACAAAATCGAAAATTGGATTGTCAGTCCATTCCGGATCACGAAAGCGCTTATCGGAAGGCTCCGGCTCAGCAACGGGGGTGACCGTCTCGCCCTGCATCTTTTTGAGATTATTCGCCCAGAGTTCGAGAAAGCCTTTTGTGAGTGTCGTCTGCGCCATCACGAGCCGTTGCGGATCGGCAGCAACTTTCTCAACAACCTGACCGAGCGTTTTGACAATATCGCTCATCTCTTCAGACATGCCGGCTTTTGCGCGGCCTTCTTCGACTGGCTTCAACGAGGCGGCGGTCGCGTGGCCAAGCTCTTCCATCAGCCGCGCCGTGTTATTGGCGAGCGCTTCATAGTTGGGCACAGAAAATGTTTTGGGGGCGATGCCAGGAGCCGATTTGGCCTTATCCGATGTCATTCCCCGATCCCCCGCGTCATCAGGCATGTTTTACTTGCCGGATTTACGACTCCACTGTAGCGCGGAAACAAGGCTCGTCGAGCCAGTAAATTGGTCGTATAAGAACGTCATGACGAAATCTTGGCAGATCCCCAGCCTCCGCGCTGCCTCCCTCCTCCTCGGAACGGCCCTCATCCTTGCGGGCTGTGCCACCACAGCGAGCGAACGCAAAAGCAGCGGCAACGCGATCAAAGACCTTGCGATTTGGGCCGGATTTGCAACAAACACCGAAGAACCAGCTGCTTTCGTCAAAGAAACCCGCACAACGGACCTGAATTATATGCCCGTTGGGGTCACGCCGCCGGGTCCAAAGAAAAACGCGCGGAAACTCACGCCTGAGGAATTAAAGGCGCTTGAGGATCAACTCGAAGCGGCGCGCCTCAAAAATGAGGCGGTAGGCGGACAAACGCCTTAAGCGATCTCCCTTTTCAGAAAACTTTTAGACTTAGCGTCTATTTTTAGCGTGAATCCGACATAGCCTCATGCTAGAGGCCATCGTCCCCATTCGCCTTTGAGACTGACCGAGCCAACCGATGAATGATTTTTATCGCATACAACGCCTTCCGCCCTATGTTTTCGAACAAGTAAACCGCATCAAAGCGGCGGCGCGAGCGCGCGGTGCGGATATCATTGATCTCGGCATGGGCAATCCGGATCTGCCTGCCCCCAAACATGTGATGGAAAAGCTTGTCGAAACCGTCGGCAAACCACGGACGGACCGTTACTCATCCTCGCGTGGCATTCTGGGACTGCGTCGCGCGCAAGCGGCCTATTATGAGCGGCGTTTTGGCGTAACGCTTAATCCTGACACGCAAGTCATCGCGACCCTCGGTTCCAAAGAAGGCTTTGCCAATATGGCACAGGCCATTACCGCGCCCGGCGATGTCGTTCTTGTGCCGAACCCCTCTTACCCGATCCACGCTTTCGGCTTTCTGATGGCGGGCGGCGTGATCCGATCGATACCTGCCGAACCGAATGAAGAATTTTTCAGGGCGCTTACCAAAGCGGTCGCGCATTCAATTCCAAAGCCGATTGCGCTTGTGACCTGCTATCCGGCCAATCCCACCGCCTATATGGCTTCGCTCGATTTTTATCGCGAGCTTGTGGCATTCGCGAAGAAACATGAACTCATTCTTCTTTCCGATTTGGCTTATGCCGAAGTTTACTTCGACGATCACGCGCCGCCGCCTTCGGTGTTGCAGGTTCCCGGCGCAATGGATGTGGCGGTTGAATTCACATCGATGTCGAAGACCTTCTCAATGGCGGGATGGCGTATGGGCTTTGCGGTTGGCAATGCCAAACTGATCGCCGCGCTCGCACGCGTAAAATCCTATCTTGATTATGGTGCCTTTACGCCCATTCAAGTGGCGGCAACGGCCGCGCTTAATGGACCAGAAGACTGCATTCATGAGATGCGCACCGTTTATCGCAATCGTCGTGATGCTTTGGTTGAAAGTTTTGGCAATGCCGGATGGCAGATCGACCCGCCGGGCGCCTCGATGTTCGCCTGGGTCAAAATCCCAGAACCCTTCACCAGTTTGGGCAGTCTGGAATTCTCGAAGCTTATGGTCGAGAAGGCCGATGTTGCGGTGGCGCCAGGCATTGGCTTCGGCGAACATGGCGATGATTATGTGCGCATCGCGATTGTGGAGAACGAGCAGCGCATCAGGCAAGCGGCCCGCAATGTGCGGCGTTTTCTTGAAACCGCGGACAAAACATTGCACAACGTCGTCCCAATGGCAGCCAAAGCATGACAGCCAAAGGCTGGTCACCCGCTTTAATTTTGGAATTTATCAATGACCTCCCCTCTTCGTATTGGCGTTCTCGGTCTTGGGACCGTGGGAGCAGCCCTTGTCGGCGCTTTGTCACAACACAGCTCTTCGATTGCGACGCGCTCGGGGCGGTCCTTAACCGTGACCGCCGTATCAGCGCGTAATCGTTCGCGCGATCGCGGCGTTGATCTATCCAAAGTCAAATGGTTCGATGATCCCGTTGCACTCGCCAAATCATCCGAAATTGATTGCCTTGTCGAATTGATCGGCGGCGCAGATGGCGTTGCCAAAGAAGCCGTGGAAGCCGCACTCACAAGCGGTAAATCGGTGATCACAGCCAATAAAGCGCTTCTTGCAAAACATGGCAGTGCCCTCGTGATGATGGCCGAAAAAAACAATGTCGCTTTGAATTTTGAAGCCTCCGTTGCAGGCGGCATTCCGATTGTTAAAACATTGCGTGAGTCGCTTGCGGGCAATCGCGTAAGCCGCGTGTCAGGAATTCTTAACGGCACCTGCAATTATATTCTCTCGCGCATGGAGCTTGAAGGTTTAACCTTTGAGGATTGTCTCAAAGATGCGCAGCGTTTGGGTTATGCAGAAGCTGACCCCACTTTCGATGTTGGCGGATTTGACACCGCGCATAAGCTTTCGATTCTCACATCACTCGCTTTCGGAACAGAGATCGATGCTGATGCCGTTTATGTTGAAGGCATCGCCTCGATTAAGCCGCTTGATCTCGTCATGGCGGATGAACTCGGCTATCGCATCAAATTGCTGGGCGTGGCCGAACGCACCTCAACCGGCATTGAACAACGCGTGCATCCAACAATGGTGCCGAAGCACTGGGCGATCGCGCAAGTGATGGGTGTCACAAATGCTGTGAATGTCGTCGCCGATATTGTCGGTGAAATCACGCTTGTGGGCCCCGGTGCAGGTGGCAATGCCACCGCATCCTCCGTGCTTTCTGATCTTGTCGATATCGCACGTGGGCTTCATGTGCCACCTTTGGGCGTAAGCTCAAAAGCTTTGACTCAAACCGACCAAGCCCCCATGCAACGTCATGAAGGCGGTTATTATATTCGCCTCACGGTGCGCGACAAACCGGGCGCGGCTGCGGGCATCGCCACACGCATGGCTGAACAACAAATCTCGCTTGAAAGCATTGTGCAAAAGCGCCCACCCGCATCACGCGCGGCTGATCCTGCAGGAAAAGCCGGTACACCTGTACCCGTTGTTCTGATTACCTATGCAACGACCGAAGAAGCGATCCGCCGCGCTCTTGACGCGGTGATGGCCGATGGTCATATCGCCGAACCCCCGCAATTGATCCGCATCGAGCGGGGATGAGTGTCCCAAAGTGAGCGTTAGGAGTGCATGATGACCCAGAACACAGAAATTCACGTTCCGCAGAAAGAGGTCATCGAACGCATTCTTTCGATGGAGCTGGTGCGCGTGACCGAGCGCGCAGCTGTGTCAGCGGCACGCCTCCGTGGCCGTGGCGATGAGAAAGCGGCCGACCAAGCGGCTGTTGACGCGATGCGGCGCGAATTGAATAAGCTGCCTATCGAAGGGACTATTGTTATCGGCGAAGGCGAACGCGACGAAGCACCGATGCTTTTCATCGGCGAAAAAGTCGGCAACGGTACGGGCCCGAAAGTGGACATCGCCGTTGATCCACTCGAAGGCACGACGCTTTGCGCGAAAGATATGCCGGGCGCGATTGCGGTGATGGCAATGGCGCCGGCAGGCTCACTGCTTTATGCGCCTGACGTGTACATGGATAAGATTGCTATTGGTCCGGGTTACTCAAAAGGCATCGTCGATCTCGATGCATCTCCAGCTGAAAATATTCATGCGCTTGCGAAAGCCAAAGGCGTAAAGCCAAATGAGATCAATGTTCTTATTCTTGATCGGCCACGCCATGCTGGACTTATTGAATCAGTACGGAGCACCGGCGCCTCTATTCGACTGATCACAGATGGTGACGTTGCCGGTGTCATCTTCACCGCGATGCAATCGGTCACGGGCATTGATCTTTATCTCGGCAGTGGCGGCGCGCCTGAAGGCGTTCTCGCGGCCGCCGCTTTGCGTTGTGTTGGTGGACAAATGCAGGGGCGTCTCATTCTTGACACGCAAGCCAAAGTGGATCGCGCGCGCGGTATGGGTGTGAAAGATCCCAAACGAAAATATGATATGGAAGAACTCGCTGCAGATGACGTCATCGTCTCGGCCACAGGCGTAACCGATGGTGCGCTTATGCATGGCGTGCGTTTCAAAGGCGATGTCATTGAAACGGAAACGATTGTCTATCGTTCAATTACTGGCACCGTGCGTCGCATTCATGGTGAGCATCGCGAGTTGTCGAAGTTTTTGTTGGATTAGGCAGTACGCAAACTACAAACCCAGCATCAACTTCAAATTCTGCACCGCAGCACCCGACGCCCCCTTGCCGAGATTATCGAGCTTGGCGACAAGCACCGCTTGGCGTACGTTTTCATTCGCGTAGATGCGCAATTCCAACAGATCGGTGTTGCTGAGCGATTCCGCTTCTAACCGACCCGATGTCATTGAGGCATCAGTCATCGGCACCACGCGTACATATTCACAACCTTTATAACGGTCAACAAACGCGTCCTGAAGATCTTTCGCTTTTGGCTTACCCTCAAGGTGATCAAGATAAAGCGGTACACTCACCAGCATACCTTGTTTGAAATTTCCGACCGACGGTACAAAGATCGGGCGTTGATCAAGATTGGAATATTTTTGCAATTCAGGCAGATGTTTGTGCGTGAGACCCAAACCATAAAGTTCAAAATTTGGCGCAGTGCCGGCATCATAAGATTCAATCATCGATTTGCCGCCACCCGAATAGCCGGACACCGCATTAACACTTATCGGATAAGACGGGAGAATAAAACCCGCATCGACAAGCGGACGAATGAGCGCGATCGCGCCGGTCGGATAGCAACCGGGATTTGAAACGCGATGCGCGCCTTCAATCATATCCCGTTGGGTCGGATGCAATTCAGCAAAGCCATAAACCCATCCATGCGCGACGCGATGCGCCGTTGACGCGTCAAGGATACGCGGCGCATTCGCACCCAATTCATCTGCCAGTTTAACTGCTTCAATCGCCGCTTCATCAGGCAGACAGAGGATGACCGCATCAACTTCGGCCATCAAAGCCTGACGCGCTTTGGGATCCTTGCGTTTCTCGGCATCAATGCTCTTGATGTCAATGCCTTTGACATGAGCCAAACGCTCGCGAATTCCAAGACCCGTTGTGCCCGCTTCGCCGTCGATGAAAACCGTTGCTGTCATATTCCCCACTCCGCGCAATTCAGACCCTATTGCAATCGCTAATTCGCAACATGATCCAATTCTTTTAGTGGTCGCATGCTCTTAGCGAAAAGCCGGAAACCACCTTTTCGCAGCATGCTCCACCGCGCCTATTTATACCCGATCAGACATTTCGTCTCGAGATAATCATGCAACCCAAATGCGCCATATTCGCGGCCATTGCCTGATTGCTTATAACCGCCAAAAGCCGAGAAAGGATCAAAGGCCGGATAATTGATTTGCACGGCACCGACGCGCAAACGCCGCGCCAATGCCCTGGCTTTCTCTATGTTGGCGGATTGCACATAACCCGCAAGACCATATTCGGTATCATGCGCGATCTCGAGCGCCTCATCGATCGAGCCATAGCCCATGATCATCAAAGTCATGCCGAAGATTTCATTCTTCGCAATGCGCATATCACGCGTGACATTACCGAATATTGTGGGCTTGGCGAAGTAGCCGCGAGTCAATCCATCGGG
>RFZR01000083.1 GCA_009920595.1 Alphaproteobacteria bacterium
AGGGGCGAATCGCCTCGCGAGGCGTGGTTTCCTGGGCCGTGAAGTGATTCACAAACACCATCATCTGCGAGATTGCGGTATTGAAGCGCATGCCTTCGATATCTTCGGTCACTTTCTTGATCGTGACGTGCAGAATCTTCCTGTCTTCTGGAGTGAGCTCACGATCCACGACCTTCAAGGTATCGCGCCCCCCTCCCTCACGATCCTCATGGTACACAATCCGGAACGCCCGATTCAAAAACCGGAAGGTCCCCTCAATGGCTTGAGTCGACCAGGGCTTGTCCTTCTCGAGCGGCCCCATGAACATTTCGTAGATTCGAAGCGTATCGGCCCCGTATTTTTTGACCACATCGTCAGGATTGATCACGTTACCTCGGGATTTTGACATTTTCTCGCCATCCATGCCGAGAATCATTCCCTGGTGTACGAGCTTTTTGAAAGGCTCGTCGTGGCTGACTAGGCCGCAATCATAAAGCACCTTCATCCAGAAACGGGAGTAAAGCAAGTGCCCCACCGCATGCTCATCGCCCCCGAGGTAGAGATCCACCGGCATGAAGTAGCTCTCGGCCTCGGGACGCTTCTGGGCAATGACCACCAGATTGGAGGAATCAACACAGGGGCTACGCTCCAAAATGGGCCTCGCGACCCGAATTTCCTCGTCCAGCGCCAGATTTTGGACCGTTTGGCGGGGTCCTCGGGTCAAATCCGCCAGCTTTTCCGATAATTCGATGCGTGCTGCCAATTCGATCTCGGCGGCCAGACACAGGATTACCTCGTCGAACACCGAAACATGGTCATCATTCAGGTCGGGCAATTGTTCGATAAAAAGATTGGTGATCCGGTGCAGCAAAATGGTGCGCCGTTCGCCATCCGCGTCCTGAAGGGCGGCTTCTATATCGGTAACGAGGGAAGATATGGGGCTCATCGCTGTCTCTTTGTCAGCAACGAGCATTATCCGGCAGGGGTAACCAAAACGTGTATGCCGACCTCTCCCCGAAGGATTTGCTTGAAAATTCTTGTTTGATGGAGTAGAGGGGTCTCGTCGTTAAGACACCTCATAACGGTAATTAGAACCGATCTTGTGAGAGTGGGCCCGCCCGGACCCGCTCTTTTTTATTGCCTACCGGGTTGGATATTCAGGCGTGGTCGAACACGAGCACAGATTGACAGATGACAGCGGGGTCGCCGGAGCGATCGGCCGCATCGTTGAGCCGGCGATTGAAGCGCTGGGCTTTCGTCTTGTGCGCGTTCGTGTCTCGTCGATGAATGGTTGCACCGTGCAAATCATGGCCGAGCGTCCTGATGGTTCAATGGGTATTGATGAGTGCGAAGCCGTCAGTCGCGCGATCTCGCCTCTTCTTGATCTCGATGATCCGGTTGGTGGCGCCTATAATCTTGAAATTTCATCACCAGGCATTGATCGACCGCTCGTTCGCCGTTCCGATTTTGAAAAATGGACGGGATACCAGGCGCGCATTGAAATGACGCGTCCGACCTTTGGGCGCAAACGGCATAAGGGATTTCTTCGCGGTGTGTCTGAAACCGCCGTGAAGTTTGAGCGCGTTGATGCAAAACCGGAAGAAGAGATTCATATCGAATTGCCTTTCTCCGATATTGCTGAAGCCCATCTTATTTTGACCGATGACCTCATTCGCGAGTCATTGCGGCGTGATAAAGCGCTGCGTCGTGGTGCGGATGAGTCTTCATCCGATTTACAAATGGCTTCCGCTGATGCGGAGACGCCGAAACAGAAATCGAAAACCCTGCCGAAACAGAAAAAAGGACCAGGGTTGAGATCGTTAGAAAAGGAGAAGGTCCATGGCAGTCAGCGCAAACCGGCTTGAGCTTTTGCAGATCGCCGATGCAGTGGCGCGTGAAAAACTGATCGATCGTCAGATCGTTCTCGCGTCGATGGAGGAAGCCTACGCCAAGGCTGCGCGCTCTCGCTATGGTATGGAAACCAATGTGCGCGCCGAGATCGACCCGAAGACAGGCGAATTGCGCTTGTGGCGGCATTTGCTTGTTGTTGAAGCGGTTGAAAATCCGTCCGTTGAAATTTCACTCGAAGATGCGCGCCGTTCAAATCCTGCCGCGCAGCTTGGCGACGTGATTGCCGATAAGCTTCCACCCTTCGATCTTGGCCGGATCGCTGCACAATCTGCAAAACAAGTGATCGTGCAAAAAGTCCGCGATGCAGAACGCGATCGTCAATATGAAGAATATAAGGATCGCATTGGTGAAATCATCAATGGCGTTGTAAAGCGCGTTGAATATGGCAATGTGATCGTTGATCTCGGCCGTTCAGAAGGCATTGTGCGTCGTGATGAATTGATTCCGCGCGAAGTCTTCCGTCCGGGTGATCGTATTCGTGCTTTTGTGTTCGATGTACGTCGTGAAGCGCGCGGCCCGCAGATTTTCTTGTCACGTACTCACCCGCAATTCATGGCGAAACTCTTCGCGCAAGAAGTACCTGAAATCTATGATGGCATCATCAGCGTGAAAGCGGTTGCACGCGATCCTGGTTCGCGTGCGAAAATCGCTGTCATCTCGCGCGATTCATCTATCGATCCGGTTGGTGCCTGCGTGGGTATGCGTGGTTCGCGTGTGCAAGCGGTGGTTGGTGAATTGCAAGGCGAAAAGATTGATATCATTCCGTGGTCACCTGATGTGGCGACCTTCATTGTGAACGCATTGCAACCGGCTGAAGTGGCGAAAGTCGTTCTCGATGAAGAAGCCGAACGTATCGAAGTTGTTGTGCCGGATGATCAACTCTCACTCGCCATCGGTCGTCGCGGCCAAAATGTGCGGCTTGCTTCGCAATTAACAGGGTGGGATATCGACATTCTGACTGAAGCTGAAGAATCAGAACGCCGCCAGAAAGAGTTTGTTGAAAGAACACAGACCTTCATGGATGCACTCGATGTTGACGAAGTCGTTGGTCAGCTCTTGGCTTCGGAAGGTTTCCGTTCGGTTGAAGAACTTACTTATGTCGACGTCGCCGAACTCGCCTCGATTGAAGGGTTTGATGAAGAAACAGCGGCTGAAATTCAAAACCGCGCGATCAATCATCTCGCCGAGCGTGATGCGGCGTTGGACGCACGTCGTCGTGAATTGGGTGTTGCGGATGAATTGAAAGAGGTTCCCGGCCTCACTTTGCCGATGCTTGTCAAGCTTGGTGAAAATGACGTGAAAACGATTGAGGACCTTGCGGGCTGCGCGACCGACGATCTCGTTGGTTGGACAGAGCGCAAAGGCTCCGAGACGATCAAAAACGCCGGCTATCTCGATGGATTTGAGATCAGCCGCGATGAGGCTGAAGCCTTGATCATGCAGGCTCGCGTCACGGCGGGTTGGATTGAAGCGCCAACGGAAGAGTCGGACGCGACGGCGGAGGCGTGAAACACGTAAGGCTGCGTTGCAAATATTTTGGCACTTGGTTCGCCAGATGTGATAGAGGCAACGCAGCTTAAGGCCTCATACAAGGGCCGATTATAACGGTCTTGCCGGAGTTTCTGGCGGATCAAACGGGATAAAGTGGCTGGGTTTTCCAGTTTTGACGTTAAAAACAGGCGGCATGCCGCAGGACGAGAGTGAATGACCGATAAGAACACACCGGGTGACAAGACCTTGCACATGGCTCAGACGAAAACGCTGAGCCTGAAGCGTCCGGTTGAGCAAGGCGTCGTTCGCCAAAGCTTCTCGCATGGCCGCACCAAAGCCGTTGTGGTGGAGAAGGTTAAACGTCGGATTGTTGGCCCGGGTGAGGCGCCGGCTACGCCAGAACCGGTCAAAGCCGCCCCACAGGTGAAAGCCGCCGCCGCGGCTCCTACTCCGACGCCACAACCCACGCGTCCCGCCGCGCCACAAACGGCGCAAAAACCATCAGGTATGGTTTTGCGGACACTCACTGAAGATGAGCGTGACGCACGTGCACAAGCTTTGGCCGAAGCGCGCAAGCGTGAGGAAGTCGAGCGCAAGCAGGCCGAAATTGACGCCAAGAGCCGCGCCGAACGTGAAGCGCGTGAAAAAATCGAACGTGAAGCGGCTGAAGCCCGCAAGCGTGAGGAAGATGAACGTCGTCGTTTCGACGATGAAGTGAAAAAGAAATCCGAAAGCGAAGCGCGTCGTCGTCTCGGCGATGGCACAACGGAAAAAGCGGCACCAGCGAGCGAACGCGTGGCGATTGCTCCTCGTCGTTCTGCTGCGCTTACCGAAATGGATGATGATGAACGGCAAGTTGCTCGCCGCAGCGGTGCTGGCCCGGCGCGCGCGCCGGTTCCCGCAAAACCGGAACGCACACCGCGCACCGATGATCGTCGTCGTGGTCGTTTGACGGTAACAAGCATCACCGGTGATGGTGAAGAAGAACGCGTTCGTTCAGTGGCAGCCTTTAAGCGTCGCGTTCAGCGACTTAAAGGCGCGAACCAAGTTGAACAGAAAGAAAAGATTTCACGCGAAGTGACAATTCCTGAAGTGATCACAATTCAGCACGGATGTGATCGACGCTGATACGGCCCAACTTGTCGCGGAAGAATTGGGACACACGGTGAAGCGCGTTGCGGAATCGGATGTCGAAGAAGGTCTCTTCGATACGCCCGATGCTTCGGACAATCTCAAAGCGCGTCCGCCGGTTGTGACCATCATGGGTCACGTTGACCATGGTAAGACGTCATTGCTCGATGCGATTCGCAAAGCCAATGTTGCAAGCGGTGAAGCGGGCGGGATCACGCAACATATCGGCGCTTATCAAGTCACGGCACCAAGCGGCGCAAAGATCACCTTTATCGATACGCCAGGCCACGCGGCGTTCACGCAGATGCGTGCGCGTGGTGCGAAAGTCACCGACATCGTCATTCTCGTTGTTGCAGCTGATGATGGTGTGATGCCGCAAACGATCGAAGCCATCAATCATGCGAAGGCTGCGAAAGTGCCGATGATTGTGGCAATCAACAAAGTCGATAAACCTGACGCCAAGCCTGAACGTGTACGTACAGAGCTCTTGCAATATGAAGTGCAAGTCGAAAGCATGGGTGGCGAAACGCTTGAAGTCGAAGTTTCAGCAAAAGAGCGCCGGAATCTTGACAAGCTTCTTGATGCGATCGCGCTTCAATCTGAAGTTCTTGAATTGAAAGCCAATCCGGAACGTGAAGCCGAAGGCACTGTGATCGAAGCCAAGCTTGATCGTGGTCGCGGTCCTGTTGCGACCGTCCTCGTTCAACGCGGTACATTGCATACGGGTGATATTGTTGTTGCCGGTTCTGAATATGGTCGCGTGCGCGCGCTCATTTCCGATCTTGGTTCATCGATTGCGGAAGCTGGTCCTTCGGTTCCAGTGGAAGTACTCGGATTTAATGGCGCACCTGAAGCCGGCGATCGTTTGGCTGTTGTGCCGAATGAAGCACGCGCGCGTGAAATCACCGAATATCGTCAACGTCAGAAGCGTGAACGCATGGCGGTTCGTGTGGGTGCCGCACGTGGTTCACTCTCGGATATGATGAGCCAATTGAAAGCTTCGGGACGCAAAGAGTTTCCCTTGCTTGTTAAAGGTGACGTGCAAGGCTCTGTTGAAGCGATCATCTCGTCGCTCGAAAAGCTGGGCACGGATGAAGTTGGCGCGCGGATCATTCACTCGGGTGTCGGCGGTATCAATGAATCAGATGTGACACTCGCTGAAGCTTCAGGCGCAGCGATCATCGGCTTCAATGTGCGCGCGAATAAAGAAGCGCGCGATGCGGCTGAACGCGTCGGAACTGAAATTCGTTATTACAATATTATCTATGATCTTGTTGATGACATCAAACAGGCGATGTCTGGCCTTCTTGCGCCGACCTTGCGCGAAGATCGTCTTGGCGAAGCGCGTATTCTGCAAGTCTTTGCGGTGTCGAAAGTCGGTAAGGTTGCGGGTTGTCTTGTGCAAGACGGCAAGGTCGAGCGTGGGGCAAGCGTGCGCCTCATCCGTGACAATGTCGTCATTCATGAAGGCAAACTCTCGACGCTTAAGCGCTTCAAAGACGAAGTCAAAGAAGTGGGCTCCGGTCAAGAATGCGGTATGGCGTTCGAGAATTATCAAGACATGCGCGAAGGCGACATCATCGAATGTTATCGCGTTCAGGAAATCCGTCGCTCGCTTTGATCTCTCTCCGATAGACGCCATGGTGTTCCAAAAACACCGTGGCGCTTCATCACTTAAATCCCCTCTGACCGGTTCAACTCCGGCAAGGCGGAGTAGATAAAATGAAAAAACACGGTTCAGTTTCTCAAGGCCCATCACAGCGTCAATTGCGTGTCGGTGAACTTGTTCGTCACGTCATTGCCGATATGGTGATGCGTGGTGACATTATTGATGAGGCGATCAAAGGCGCAATCATCACAGTGCCTGAAGTGCGGATGTCACCTGATCTGAAAATCGCAACAGTCTATTTGTCACTCCATGATCCGAAACAGGAACAGGCGGCAGTGAAAGCCTTTGCGCGTCATCATGGTTTTATTCGTCGTGAAGTTGCGCATCGTGTCGATTTGAAATTCGCGCCTGAATTGCGTTTTCGAATTGATGAAACGCTTGATGCGGCCGCGCGCATTGACGAATTGCTGCGTCGACCTGAAGTGCAGCGCGACCTCGCTTCGCCTTTGCGTCGCATCGACGAACAAAATGATAAAGATGAGTGAGCGGCTCTCTCCATGAATGCTCCAAAAAAACAACGCGCTGATGTTCATGGATGGATTGCGCTTGATAAGCCTCTGGGCATGACATCAACGCATGCGGTTGCGGTGGTGCGGCGTTTATTGAATGCAAAAAAAGCTGGTCATGCGGGTACGCTTGATCCACTCGCATCAGGCTTGTTACCGCTCGCCTTCGGTGAAGCGACGAAAACTGTGCCTTATGTTGTGGATGGTGAGAAAGCCTATCGCTTCACCGTCACTTTTGGCGTTGAAACCGATACGGATGATGCCGAAGGACGTATTGTTTCACAAAGTGAGGCACGTCCGTCGGAGCAGCAGATACTTGCCGCCTTGCCGAAATTTACGGGCGCGATCACACAAGTGCCACCGCGTTATTCAGCCATCAAAATTGATGGCGAACGCGCCTATGATTTGGCGCGCGGCGGTGAAGCGGTTGAGTTGCAGCCGCGCATTGTTGAAATTCATACGCTGACACTTCTCTCTTTTGAT
>RFZR01000084.1 GCA_009920595.1 Alphaproteobacteria bacterium
TTTCCTGTTGACGCTTGTGATTCAAGACATTGGTTATCTTACGTCTGATCCGCACAAACAGATTGAAGCACGCGCCTCATGCCCCCTATGCGAAAAAAGAGTGATTTGCCGCAAAAGACCTGTAAGACCTGCGGGCGGCCTTTCACATGGCGAAAGAAATGGGAGCGCGTGTGGGACGAAGTGCTTTATTGTTCTGACCGCTGCCGGATGGACAAAAAGGTGAAGTGAACGCGCTTCAAGAGCCACTTGGTCTCGCGATCCCTCGTGCTTTTGCGAGCGCTTCCGGCGTATCAAGATCAACCAACACATCATCACTTGTGACAGACACTTCGATCACATCCGCACGATGCGCATGTAAAATTTTGCGCGCACCAACATCACCGGAAAGTTTTTCAATTTCAGGAAAAAGTTTTCGCGAAAGCAAAACCGGATTGCCCCACTCACCTTGATAAGTCGGAACCAATGCCGAGGCATGAGGCGAAGCATTGAAAACATCAATCATCTGATTGATCAAACTATGTGTGATCAAAGGCATATCGCCTAAAAGAACGATTACAGCATCAATCGACGAAGGCAGCGCCCGAACACCCACCTTAAGCGAACTTGAAAGACCTTCAGCAAAATTGGGATTTATTACAAGACTCACATCGGAAGACGAAAGTGTTGCGCGGATTGCGTCCTCATTATGGCCCGCGACAACAAAGACCGGACGAGCATATGATTGCAAAGCCGCATCCACAACATGACGCACAAGCGGCCGATCACCAAGAACTTCAAGAAGCTTATGGCTGCCCATGCGCGTGGAACGACCTGCAGCCAAAACAAGCGCTGCAATGTTCATTCTACCGGATCTCCAGAAGGATCGCGCGGATGGCCCCGTTGAACGATTTCCATCAGAAGACCACCGACACCAAGCGATGTAATATCCGCCCGCGTCACGGGAAGATCTGCCATTAAACGGTGGAGCACCCAATCAAATCCATTTTCTTTTGGTGAACGCGCGCAGCCCGGCGCGCCGATCACCGTCTTTCCACGCACCGTTCCAATCAGTAACAAATTACCCGGATCAACAGGCATCCCGAAATGCTCAATGCGCCCGCCCGCTTTTTCAATCGCTGAGGGAATGATATCACGACGATCCGTGATCGCTGATGCGCCATAGATAATGACAAGATCCGCGCCATCATCGAGCGATGAGGTCAGCGCTTCGGTGACCGCATCAACGTCATGACTCACGCGTAAATCAGAATCGACGATAGATCCCGAAGGTGCAAGACGCCCTTCAAGCACGGCCAATGTTTTATTGATGACACTTGGCTTTAACCCCGGAAGCAAGGTTGAGATCGCCGCAACCTTTCGAGATTTGAAAGGATGAACTGTCACAAGAGGCGTGGAACTAATAACGATTTCGGTTTTATCCATCACCACTTTCTGGACAGCGAAAGGAATGATTTTGACGGTTGCCACCATTTCTCCGCGTTCCACCGCGCGATAATCAGGAAGCGTTGCAAAAGTCACCGATTCATCAATGGCATTCAGCGCATTGATACGCGCGGCATCAACACGCAACACACCGGCACTTTGTGCAAACAGATTCACGCGGCCAGTTGACGGACGATCCATACGGATCGCTGCACCGCAAAGTTTTGCAGCAAGCGCTTCGGCGGCTTGATCCTCATTGATATCATCGACTTCCAATTGCGCGACGATGACATGATCACGCCCTTCTGCCCGCAAAGCAGCGAGATCCTCACTCGTCAGGCGCGCACCTTTCTTGATGGCGCAATCATTCAATCTGATCGAATGCGCAGAGATCGCGTTCAAAGCCTGATCAAGGGGCACAGAACCAAATCTCATCAGATCAATGTCCGATCTTTGTTCCGTCAGGCTTCAAGCGAAGCTTTGAGGTGATCTCGCCCAAAATCGATAAAGCAATCTCAGCGGGACTAATCGCGCCAATATTCAACCCGATAGGCGCATGAATCCGTTTGATCGCCTGCTCATCAAAACCCAAAGCCTGTAAACGCTCTACTCTTTTGCCATGCGTTTTGCGTGAGCCCAGAGCGCCAATATAAAATGCATCTGACTTCAGCGCAAAAACCAACGCTGCATCATCAATCTTGGGATCATGAGTGAGCAAAATATAGGCCGTGTAACGATCCGCACCCAGTCTCGGCAAAACGATATCGGGCCATTCCGCATGAATTGTCACATCCGGAAATCGCTCGGGCGACGCAAAGGCTTCTCGCGGATCAACGATGATCACGTCATGACCAAGCTGCTTTGCCATCGGCACAAGCGCTTGCGAAATATGCACGGCACCAACCGCTATGATGCGGAGCACCGGCGCTTGAACGGTCAGAAAAACTTTATGCCCTTCACTTTCAACAACGCCGCTTTTGCCCATGCGCAACGCATCGGAAAGAAGCGATGATAAAGGATCACGGGCAAGCTCGGCTTCGAGAACGAGGCGCTGAGTATGATTTTGTAAATCGGTGACGAGCACCGCCGCGCGCCGCGCCGCGCGTTCTTGATTAAGCTGAGCGAGAAGCGCCAGATCCATCTAATTTACTTTCTCGACATAGACGCTGATGCGCCCGCCACAGGAAAGGCCCACTTTCCAAGCGGTCTCATCCGCGATGCCAAATTCAAGAAGCTTCGGCGTGCCGCTTTCGATCACATCGAGTGCTTCGGTCACAACCGCGCCCTCGACGCATCCGCCAGACACAGAGCCCATGAATGTGCCCTCACCATCTATGACAAGATGGCTACCGACCGGACGCGGCGCCGAGCCCCAAGTCTCAACAACAGTGGCCAAGGCCACGCCCCGGCCTTCTCGCCGCCAGGTTTCGGCTTGTTTTAAGAGATCATCATCGGTTGCGAGCATGGAAGTCTCCTTTGCGCTTTACCGTCACGCCACCCGCTTCAACCACAAACGCGGATCGGCTGACGCGGCGCTGTCTTTCGACAGAGCCTGAACCAGCGTCTCCATGCTCTTTAGATTGTGGATCGGTCTGAATTCGTCAACATGGGGCAGAATGGCGCGGATGCCAGAAGCCTTCGCCTCAAACCCGTCAAAACGCAACAGAGGATTCAACCAAACAAGCTTTGAACAGGAACGATGAAGGCGTGCAATTTCATTTTGCAATTCATCCGTATCATCACGTTCAAGGCCATCGGTGAACAGAAGCACAATCGCCCCCTGCCCCAACACTCGACGCGACCATTCGCGATTAAATTTATGAAGCGAGGGGCCAATGCGTGTGCCACCCGACCAATCGGCGACTTGTTCGGAACATTTCGAAAGCGCCTCATCAGGATCGCGGCTTTTCAAAGAGCGCGTGACATTGGTCAACCGTGTGCCGAAGAGAAATGTATGTACGCGTTTGCGCTTGTCCGTGAGCGCATGAAGAAAATGCAGAAACAGCCGCGTATAATCCGCCATTGATCCCGAGATATCACAAATCGCTACGACGGGTGGTTGCCGCTCTGCGCGATCACGGAACTGCAACGAGATTGTATCGCCGCCTTGGCGTAAGCTTGAGCGAAAGGTGCGACGTAGATCAATTCGGTTTCCGGACGACGCAGAAATAAAACGTCGCGTGGGCCGCGCGTCATCTGGCATCACCAAGCGGTCAATAAGAATGCGTGCATTGGCGATCTCTTGCGCGGTCATCTGAGCAAAATCTTTTGTCTGCAAGATTTCACGCTCAGAAATTGTCAGCCTGGCATCAAATTCGATTTTTTCTTCTTCCGGAGGTGTTTCATCGCGTTTGGCTTTGAGCAAAGATTCAGCCGCACGCAAAGCGCCCGCTTCAGGCTTCTTTTTCTTCTCATCCTTGCCCGGTGAATAAGGCGACATGGTCTGGATGATTTTTTCGATCAATGCACGACGACGGAAAAAAATCCGAAAAGCTTGCGTGAACACATCCGAATGTTCGTGCTTCTTCACGAAAATCGCGTGCAAGGTCCAATAAAGATCCTCACGACTTCCGATATGCGCCGTTTCAACTGCTGAAACCGCATCAAGCACCGCACCAGGCCCAACGGGCAAGCCCGCATCACGCAAAGCGCGCGCAAAATAAGCGATGTTCTCGGCGAGTTTTCCGGGCATTATTTCGGCGGCTTTTCAGGCTTCGTTGTGACCTTGATCTCATCCAAAATCGCCTTGATTTCGGAGCCCTGCATCTTCTGAATATCGTCTTGATATTTGAGCAAGACGCCAAGCGTATCGGTCACTTCTTTCGGGTCGAGCGCCACCGCATCAAGCTCAACCAATGCTGTGGCCCAATCAAGCGTCTCAGCCACACCCGGCACTTTGAAGAGATCTTGTTTGCGAAGCGCTTGGACAAAAGCCACGATTTCGGCCGAAAGTTTTTCAGAGGCCTGCGGGGCCTTCGTGCGCAAAATTTTCAATTCGCGTTCTGCAGTTGGATAACCGACCCAATGATATAGACAACGCCGTTTCAATGCGTCGTGAATTTCCCGCGTACGGTTTGATGTCACAATCACAATGGGTGGCGAAGGCGCTTTTACCGTTCCCAATTCAGGAATGGTGACCTGAAAATCACTTAACACTTCGAGCAAATAGGCTTCGAAGGCTTCGTCCGTACGATCCAATTCATCGATCAGCAAAATCGGCGCGCCCTTCACATCAGGCGAGAGCGCTTCCAAAATCGGACGGCGCACCAAATAACGCTCGGAGAACACATCGCTTTCAAGTTTGCTGCGTTCGACCGCGCCTTCGGCTTCCGTCAAACGGATCGCCATCATCTGCGCCGCGTAATTCCACTCATAAACTGCGGATGAGACATCAAGCCCTTCATAACATTGGAGGCGGATGAGAGAGCGGCCCAAAGTTTTTGCGAGAACTTTGGCGATTTCGGTTTTGCCAACACCCGCCTCACCCTCGAGCAAAATCGGACGGCCCATTTTCAAGGCGAGAAAGAGAACCGTCGAGAGAGCGCGATCGGCAACATAATCACCTTGAGCAAGCAGCGCTTCCATCTCGTCAATCGATTTCGGCAACGCGACCTGAGACATAACGCACCTCTTCATAGATGAACGGGAATATCGTTCCCTTAAACGGCTTTGGGCCTTTATGAAAATGCCCGGCACAAGGCCGGGCATTCCTTGATCGTGATCAAAAAGATGCGGCGCTTACTTGGCCGTCGCTTTTTCAACCGCGCGCTTCGCCATCACCGGAATGAGGTGAGCGCGATAATCAGCGCTTGCATGCATATCGGCGTTGAGGCCTGAAGCCGAGACTTTCACGCCATCCAATGCTTTCGCATTGAAACGCGAAGCCAAAGCCGCTTCACATTCCTTCGAACGGAACACACCGTTTGAGCCCGCGCCTGTCACGGCGACGCGCACATCCGATCCCTTTTTCGCGACAAACACACCGACCAACGCATAACGCGATGCCGGGTTCGGGAATTTCTCGTAAGCCGCTTTTGACGGAATGGGGAACGAGACCTTCACAATGATTTCGCCTTCTTCCAACGCGGTTGAGAACATGCCTTGGAAAAATTCATCAGCCGAAATCTTGCGCTTATTCGTAATGATGGTCGCATTCAATGCGAGAGCAGCGGACGGATAATCCGCTGCCGGATCATTATTGGCAAGCGAGCCACCAATCGTGCCGCGATTACGAACGGCCGCGTCACCAATACCCTCCGCAAGTGCAGCGAGACCGGGGATCGCGTTTTTCACAATCGCCGAGGTCGCAACTTCAACATGGCGCGTCATGGCACCAATGACGATGTTACGGCCTTTTTGCTCAATGCCGCTCATACCTTCTGCATGACCAAGATCAATCAATGCGGAAGGAGAAGCGAGGCGCTGCTTCATGGTCGGCAGCAAAGTTTGACCACCGGCCAAAACTTTGCCATCGGCATTCTTCGCAAGGAGAGACGCCGCCTGACGGACTGTTTTTGGAGCGTGATAATTAAAGGCGTACATGATGTTCTCCCTGTATCTTATTCTGCAGCCAATTTGCGGGCACCCTTCTGGCAAGCTTGCCAGACGGCGTAAGGCGTGGCCGGCATCGGCACGTCTTCATGACCCACAGCATCGGTGATCGCGTTGATGACAGCGGGAGGAGCGGCAATCGCGCCGGCTTCACCGCAGCCCTTAATACCAAGCGGATTGGTTGTGCATGGCGTATTCGTCATGCCGACATCGAAGCTTGGCAAGTCGTCGGCGCGCGGCATGGTGTAGTCCATGTAGGATGCGGTGACGAGCTGGCCGTCAGCATTGTAATGCGCGCCTTCGAGAAGCGCCTGGCCAACACCTTGTGCAATGCCGCCATGCACCTGCCCTTCAACGATCATCGGATTGATGACATTGCCGAAGTCGTCAACGGCGGTCCATTTCACGATGTCGGTCGTGCCCGTATCGGGATCGATTTCGACTTCGCAAATATGAACACCTGACGGGAAGGTGAAGTTTGTCGGATCGTAGAAGGCACCTTCCTTCAGACCGGGCTCAAGATCCTGCCCGTTGAATTTATGGGCGATATAGGCTTGCAACGCGACTTCGCCGAAAGCGAGGCTCTTGTCTGTGCCCGCAACCGAGAAGCGACCATCCTTGAACTGGATGTCTTTCTCAGCGGCTTCGAGCGCATAGGCCGCAACCTTCTTGCCTTTCGCGATGACTTTATCAACGGCCTTCACAATCGCCGACATACCGACAGCGCCTGAGCGTGATCCATAGGTGCCCATGCCGAACTGCACTTTGTCGGTGTCGCCATGAACGACCGAGACCGCATCAATATCGATACCGAGTCGATCGGCCACCAATTGAGCGAAGGTCGTTTCATGGCCTTGACCATGCGAGTGCGAACCCGTGAGCACTTCAACGGTACCAACCGGATTAACGCGGATTTCAGCCGATTCCCAAAGACCCACACCGGCACCGAGCGAACCCACTGCCGCCGACGGCGCGATGCCGCAGGCTTCGATATAGGCAGAGAAGCCGATACCGCGGAGCTTGCCGTTCTTGGCTGAATCTTTCTTGCGCTTGGCGAAGTTTTTATAATCCGCCATTTCGAGTGCGAGATCGAGTGAGGCTGTG
>RFZR01000085.1 GCA_009920595.1 Alphaproteobacteria bacterium
AACCAATTGACTTCCGTAGTCACGGGTCCGAGCATGGCTTCGCAAATCAATTCGGCGATCACCGCCAAACCATAACCCATCGCGCCACCTTTCGGTAAAATGGCGCCGCCATTAAAATAATCAGCAGGTTCATCGGATAGCTCACCTTCGCGATTCATGATCGTTCCGAAAGGCACTTTGCCACCCGCCGCACGCGCCGCATAAAGCCACCCGCCAGCAATCATCGATGTTGCAAAATCCACAATCACCGGACCTTGTTGCCCGCCAGGAATTCCAAAACAAAAGGGATTGGTCGGCAGCAACGCTCTCTTGCCGCCATAAGGAGCAACCTGTCGCCAATTCTGTCGCCCGCCGCCACCAATAATGATCGCCAAACATCCTTCATCGGCCGCGCGTTCCGCATAAGCGCCCAATCGCCCTGTATGCCCCACATGCCTTACGGGTAATGCCGCAATCCCCTTCTCTTTCGCTTTCGTAACACAGTGATCCACCGCAAGCCGCATCGCAGGAATGCCGATGCCGCCACGCCCATCGACTTCATCATCACCCTTCTCATTTCGATGAATTATCGCTTCCGCGCGAGGATCCATCACGCCTTTTGCAAATTGATCGGCATATTGCATCACGCGCATCACGCCATGCGACTCAATCCCTGAGAGTTCTGTATCAATGAGGTGATCGGCAACCTCGCGAGCAGTCGAAAATGAACATCCCGCATCTCTTAAAATCGCTTCAACAACATCTTGAACCACTTGAGCAGGGATCGCCACACGATCGGAAGCCAATTGCAGTTTACTATGAGACCCAAGCGCGCAAAACAACGACCTTGCCGATCTTCAATTTCAACCCACCAAAGATCGGAGTCAAATTTGACTTCACGTGCCATGCGCTCACTCACGTCAAGACCGTTGACATCACTTAAGATGCGATCAAAGCGTCTCGTACCCTCATCGCTCTCATCCATACGCGGCGGCGCAGGTCCATAAAGATCAACTCTGCCATCAAGATAATCGACCGAAATGAAAATTGCACCGGCTTCTCCGGCGCCTCGCCGTCGCAACACGGCGGTCGCTCCTGCGCTTTGCGCGCGTCTTAAAATTGCGGCGACCACAAGGTCTGAGCGTAAACGCGCCATAGCGCTCAATCGACCGGCAAGCCCGATAATTTTTCGAGCTCCCGCTTTGTTGCTTCATCAAGCTCGCCAGTTACGGGCAGATGCCGATCTTTCTGAAAGCGCATCAGAGCCTCACGATAAGAAGCGGATTTCAATCCTTCGGCCGGGCCAGAAAAATAACCCACACGAATAAGAGCGCGTTCCGCTAAAGCCACCGATATATCGCCTAAGGCCGGATCAGGGCGACGAGGTGGCGCGGGAACAGCATTCGGATCAACCGGTGTTGCGCCGATAAAAACACTTCTCATCGACATTAAAAGATTCGGTATGAGTGTTGCGCGATTGCCCTGTTGAAAATAAAGCGCATTGGTAACAAAAGCGATCGTCACTAAAATCAGGATCGTCATTGGCAAGCTTCGTGCGGGCGAAAGATAATGCCGCAGAGGAGATGCCTCTTCATTTATGCTCACGGCATGATCATCCTGATGATGATATCCGTAGGAGTCTTCGAGAACAGGCTCACGTCGCGCCATGCGATCACGCATAACGACGACCTCCCGCCATCACACGGCGCGTTGTGTGATAGACTTCTTGCGCTTGTGGCTCGAGCGGGAAATGCACTGTTGCTGAAAGTCCTTCGCCCGGACGACTATCAATTGCGAGCTTGCCATCATGATGCGCCACGATTTCACGCACGATGGAAAGACCAAGTCCCTGCCCCTCAATCTGCGCGCTGCGGCTTGAACGCCCCCGGAAACGCGGTTCGGTCAAACGCGGCAATTCATCAATCTCAACACCCGCACCATCATCAGCGATTGTAAGTGCAAGCATCGGACCTTCTTGGCGAAGCGTGACAGTCACTTTGCCTTGAGGTGCAAATTTGATCGCATTGCTCAACAGATTGAGCGCCACTTGGCGAATGCCGCTCCGATGCCCAATCATCCGCGGCAAATGCGGGGCGATATGCGCGCGAATTTCCGTACCCTTTTGAGCCGCATCCGGCGCAATCATGGCCAAAGTTTCATTTAAAATGGCGGCGAGATCAAAACGGTCTTCCGCTTCTTGCGGAACTTTGCCCTGAGAAAGCCCATCAACAAGATCAAGCATGTGATGTGCAGAGACCGAAATCAAACGCACATAGTCCTGCCGACGAGACTCTTGATCGGCCATCAAATTCTGATCTGCCAAACAATCCGTGAAGCCCACAATTGCCGATAGAGGCGTACGCAACTCATGTCCTAAACGCTGCAAGGCGAAAGTGGTGGTTTCAACCTTGTCCGCTTTGCGTTGAACAAGCGGCGCGGGTGCCACACGATAAAGCGCGAAGATTTCGCCATCATCGCCCTTACCGCCCGGGGTCACACGTTGAAAACGCACGATTGCGTCACGATACGGATAATGGTGCGCTTGAAAGATGCAATCTCTCAATCACACTGCGATCTGAAAGGGCATCCGGTTCAATGCCAAGGAACCGGCAGAATTTTTCATTTGCACCTTTAATCTTTCCGGAAACATCATGGCGCGCCAATCCGCCATCAACCAATGCGGTTGCCCCACGCCACCGGTCTTCTTCACGCGTTGCGCGGCGATCCGCACCAACAATCAAATCAAGCGCAAAGAAAACACCGAACGCCAAACCCGCAAGGCCTGTTGCTGAAAATAACATCATTGCAAAAGGCGACACCACCGGGCCTGTTAGTAGGGATAGGAACGCACTCGCCGCAAGGCTGATGACATAAAAGACAGCCCCGCGCGGACCCTGCAATAAGGCGCCTTCAAGAATGAGCGGCATTAACAATGCCAAAGAAGCCGGACCACCAGCAAGAACAGGGATCAAAGATAAAGAGATAAGCGACAGAAAAATGCCCGCCCGGAAACCACCGAGACGTGAAACGCCGAGCGCCACCACAGCCTGGAATAAAAAAATCACACCGAGATAATGCAAACTCGAAGTGACAACCTGCGGCATAATCGTGAACAGACAAAGGGCAATCACACCGAGAGCCGACATCGCGAGCCGCGTGCCAATAAAATAACGGTGCGCGGTAAAGGCCGGCGTGCCTTCTATGATTGAGGGATGAACCAAAGCGCCGAATGCGTCGCCCAAAATCTGTTCAGCCTTTTTGATCATGACATCCCTCGAAGTAAAAAGTCGGAACCACTTCTCGTCCCGCTTCGATCCTCAAAGTGCCTTAACGTGCTTAAGTCTTCCCTAAACGCTTTCATCAATTTTGAATGACAGAAGTTCAATTGTTAACAACACGCAGCGAAGCGTTAACAAACCACCTAAAAACAAGCGATTTCTTCACCAAACTTTAACCATCTTTGCAATCTATGCGTGTCTCCTCAATCAGCATGACGCATTGTCGGTGTGTGAGGTCGTGACAATCCCGTTTTGGGCTCCTGTCGAAAAACTTGCAGAAGCCGGGATTCGATTCGTAGCCGATGGGATTCTTAATCAGATCAGCCACCGTGATTGGCCTTATCTATTTGGCATCGCCCTTGCGGCCGCCCATGCCGGAATGGCTTGCGCGTCCAGCATCAATGGCATCGTCGTCAAATCCGAGCGCGCCTGTGAAATCGCAAGACAACACAACACCGCGCGCGGCGGTTGCGAGCCCCTCATCAAAAGGTCCGGAAACAATCAGCATCGCGGCGCTGAAAGCAACCATGGAAACAGCGGGCCGAGCAGTGGCAACCGTGTGTGCCGGTCATGAAAAATCCTGCGTCGATATGGCTATGCGTGCAGCAAAAGTCACTGCGGACGCCGATCCGCTCGCGGCGTTAATCGGACCCGAAACCGCTCATGCCGCGCAGGCCACGCCGAACACGCATAATCAAGTGGCAGATGCGGCACCGACAACGGCAATTCCTTTGCCGCCGCGTCGTGAACCTGTGCCTCAGAAAAAGATTTAATCTCGACCCCGACGCGTTTCGGCTCTAAACCCGAGCCAGTTCGGAGTCTGTCATGGCGTCACGCATCAATGAGATCATCGAGAATTTTGGCTTCCTGGAAGATTGGGAAGACCGCTACCGCTATCTGATCGAGCTGGGGAAAGATCTCCCCGATCTCCCTGAGAGCGAACGGACAGAAGACAATCGCGTCAAAGGTTGTGCCAGTCAGGTGTGGGTCGTCACAGCCATTGATCGCTCGGGCCTAGAACCGGTTTTATCATTCAAAGGTCAAAGTGACGCGCATATTGTCAAAGGACTCGTCGCGCTTACGCTCGCGCTCTATTCCGACAAAACAGCGCGTGAAATTTTGAGCATCGATGCGCTTGATCTTTTTCGTCGATTGGGGCTGGCTGAACATCTCACACCACAACGCTCTAATGGTGTGCGCTCAATGGTGGAACGCATTCGCCGCGATGCCCTTGCCGCTAGCGCATAAAATGCGCGCTTCTTTATTGAAGATATTTCAATAAAGCCGTCCACCTTTCGGCACATCACGGTCAGGACGGATCAGCATGACCTTGCCTTGTTCATCTGGCACGCCAAGCGTCAACACTTCCGACATGAAGGGCCCGATCTGACGCGGCGGGAAATTCACAACCGCCAGAACTTGAGTTCCAACAAGTGTCGCTGGGCTGTGATTTTCAGTAATTTGTGCGGAAGATTTTTTAATGCCGATCGGTGTACCAAAATCGATCTTCAATTTGATCGCAGGCTTACGCGCTTCAGGAAAAGGCTCCGCCTCAACAATAGTGCCGACACGAATATCAACTTTCAAAAAATCATCAAAAGAAATTGAAGGCGCAACAACAGACGCATCAGACATCGTTAGGATCCTTGAAGAAAAATATCAGATCGACGGATCAAGATCTGCATCAGTCCGACGAGCACCGCGTTCTTTTTTGGCCATCGCCATGCCGCGCTCGACCATGCGATGCAGCGCGCCTGATAAAGGCGCCGTCATCCGTTCAAGATCTTCAAGACGATTGATCACCATGCCGCCGCGTTTCAACTCTTCATCAAGTGCGGCCATGGTGCGCGAGAGACCGGGATCTTCGTCGCGAAACCACACATCCATGACTTTGGCATAAGCGAGAACAGCACCTTGAAGCTTGATTGCGCCCATCGGCCCTTCTGTTTCAACACCCGCAGCCGCAAGCATGAAGCGCATCGAATTCAACGCGGCTTGGTTGAGCGCGGCAAGCGTAAGCGGATCACGCGCAGACTTTTATCGTCATCGCTCAAAACCTTTTGATCGATACGTCGATTGAAGCTTCCAAGAATTGCGCCTTTTGACGGGAAGGCTTCACGAAACTCCAGAAGAGACACGCCCGCGCGCTCGGCAATCTCGGTGATCTCGATCCGGTCCCAATCTTGTTCCGCAGCAAGCTCCATCAACGCATCGACGATCCGGTCGCGGGTTGAATGTCCATGAGTGCTCATTTTCGGCCCTCTCTTTCTGTCGTTTAGAAATGGAGGGGCTTGCCCCGAATGTCTAGCCCGGATCAGCCCGAGAGTTCGGCGGCGCGACGCCGGGCCGCATGCACAGTGCCCGCGATCAGGTTTTCGAGCGCGCCATTGCCCATGAGGACTGTGAGCCCTGCCGCTGTTGTTCCACCTGGCGAAGTGACATTTTGGCGAAGCATTTCCGCCGAAAGATCGGACCGGTGAAGCAATTCTCCCGCCCCTTCAACCGTCGCGCGGGCAAGCCGCATGGCGAGATCCGGTGGCAACCCCTCGGCTTCACCCGCTTTCGCAAGACATTCGACGAGGTGAAACACATAGGCCGGACCCGAGCCTGAAAGCCCCGTCACCGCATCGATCAGATCTTCATGATCGACCCATTCGACCTGACCGACACCTTTGAGGAGACGATCGGCCATGAGCTTCTGCCGCTCTGTAACTTCGGGACTCGCAACCGCACCCGAAATGCCCCGCCCCACTGAAGCGGGCAAATTCGGCATCGAGCGCACAATGGCGCGCGCATTCGGTAACCGCGCTTTGAGATTGCCGATGGTCTTTCCCGCGAGAATGGAAACAACCAAAGTTTCAGGTCCGGCGAGCGGCGCGAGCGTTGGCGCGGCCGCATCAAGCATTTGCGGTTTTATTCCCAAGACAAGAGCCTCTGGGATTGAAGGCGTCTCTTTTGGATTGAGCTTTGCACCCACGCGGGCGCACAAAGCGGTCATCGCGTCGGACGGTAGAGGATCAATCACCGTGACCGATGGACCATGAAGGCCGGCATGAAGCCATCCCTCAAGCATCGCGCCGCCCATTTTGCCGGCACCAACGAGTATGAGAGACGAGGGAAAATCAGCGCTCATGATGATTTGATCTCCCAAAATTGCGGATCAAAAAACTTAAGCTTCGCCGACGGTTTCAAACATCGTCACCGCGAGCGCATCAACAGGTGATTTGCCAGACCACATTACAAATTGAAACGCTTGGTAATGGCGATCGCATGTATCAACTGCGAGATTCATCAAAGCCTCACATTGTGCGCCCGAAGGCTCGGCACCACCCGATAGCATCAACGAGTGGCGAAACATCACAACATCAGTTTCCGACCACATATCGAAATGACCGATCCACAATTGCTCATTGATGCGCGTCATCAAATCAGCAATCTCGCTGCGGCGGCGCTCTGGAATTTTGAGATCAAAGGCGCAGGCGACATGCAGCGCTTCAATACCGTCAAGCCAAGTGAAGGCGACATCATAAGACGTCCAACGGCCTTGCACGGAAATGGCGATCTCATCATCACCCGAGCGCTCGAAGGTCAAATCTTTAAGTTGAGCGAGCCGCTCGACCATATCGAGCGGATGTTCGCCCCGCTCGGTTTCATGTGAATCAGTGATCGACATCATGCATCCAGTTGCCTTAATGGCCCGCCCCGACAAGGACGACTTAAAACCATCAGGCAGGGTGGACGCTCACGGATTCGGCTGAATCGC
>RFZR01000086.1 GCA_009920595.1 Alphaproteobacteria bacterium
TAGACTTTGCCGAGGGGCAAGTTTTTCAAGTTTTTCGGGCAGGTTTTGCCGCAATTTTAAGCTTTTCTTTACCAAGTTTTCTCAATGTGACGTTGAAATTTTGAGCGAGGCTTTGATCATGCGGATTACGACATCATCGCCTGCGAATACGGCAACGGGATCGTCGCGTGCGGTAGGGGCGGGAGGCTCAGAGCGATTCCGTGTGATCGGTGATCCTCCCTCGCAATCCGCATCGACTCAGTCTCTTGCGACAATCGGTCTCAGCTCGGTTTTGGCGCTTCAGGAAGAGCGTGAAACGCCGCTTGAGCGGCGTAAGCGTCAGGTCAGACGCGGGCTCAGTATCCTTGATGCGCTTGACGCGATCAAACGTGACTTGGTGCTCGGGCAGAGCGGGGAAGCAAGTTTTTCGCGACTCTCGGAGGCTCTTGCGCTGGCTAACCCCGCAGATCTCGATACCGAAGCGCGTGGTCTTTTGCGTGCCGTTGATGTGAGGGCGGCCGTCGAGCTCGCCAAAGCCGGGCGCTAAGCTGTTCACAGGACTATTGCTGATTATCGTAGCATTGCCCGCAATTTTTCGCTAACAGACACGCCATCTACGGGTTCGTATCACCAGATCCGGGTGGTTAAGCTCGGAAAGGGTGGATGAGATGCCAAAGCGGCAGGGTAAAAGAATGGCTACCGCAGTCACGCTCGACCACGATTATCGGCCGTCGGAAGACGAGCCGTTTATGAATGAAAGACAGCGCCAATATTTCCGGAAGAAGTTATTGGCGTGGAAAGATGACATATTGCGCGAGGCGCGCGAGACCATCGCCAATCTGCAAAATGACAGCGAGAATCATCCTGACATTGCCGATCGCGCCTCGTCCGAGACCGACCGCTCGATCGAACTTCGTTCACGCGACCGCCAGCGCAAATTGATTGCGAAAATTGATGCCGCGCTCGCGCGTCTTGATGATGGCACTTATGGCTATTGCGAAGAAACGGGCGAACCGATTTCAATCAAGCGTCTTGATGCGCGTCCGATTGCGACTTTGTCGATCGAAGCGCAGGAACGTCACGAGCGCAATGAGCGCGTTCATCGCGACGATTGAGCGTTATCAGCGCGTCTAGTTTATTCGGACAAATGTCCAGCGCGTTCGCGCTTCGTCGCGACATAGCGCAGATTTGACGGATGTTCGCGACCAAAAAGTCGACGATGGCCAACAACATCGATGCCGGCTCGTTTCATCGCATCAATCTTATCGGGATTATTGGTCACCAGCGTGATTTTACCGACGCCTAATTGCTCGAGCATCGCGGCAGCAAAATCAAAATGGCGTTGATCAAGACCTAAACCCAATTCGGCATCGGCGTCATAAGTATCAAGCCCATCGTCTTGCAGTTTGTAAGCGCGGATTTTATTCGCGAGGCCTGCACCACGACCTTCTTGATCAAGATAAAGAAGATAGCCACCGCCTTGCGCTGCCATCATACGAACGGATTCTCGCAATTGATCACCGCAATCGCATTTGAGGCTGCCGAAGAGATCGCCCGTTAAACAAGCAGAATGAAGCCGAACAAGAACTGCATTTTTTGGATCAGGTGTTCCGACTTTTACAGCCACTTGATCGCGCAAACCTTCACCACCGCGAAAGACAATGAATTCGCTGTTTTCAGCGCCTTCAAGCGGAACAGGCGCGCGCGAAACCAAAGTAACTTTGGTTGTCGCTTGCCGCCGATAATGTTCTATCGCTTCGGCTTTCACAGATAGGATCGCTTCGCCTGCGAGAGTCTCGCTGTCGGCGGGCAATACGATGATCGCGGGCAACAGAAGCGCAAGCCCGGCAACATCAAGACCCGCACGGTCTATGATTGTCGTGGCGCCAACCGGCGCGTCGATCCGCGCATCGGGTTTGGTTGAAAGTGCTAAAATCCGTTCCGCATCCAAGCGCGGCAGCGCCAAGGCACCGGCCGTCTCACGTTGAACACCGAGCCGAGCGAGACGCTTCTCAGTCAAAACGAGATGAGCTTTTCCGGCTGACAGCGCCGAAAGGGCGGTGAGCATACGCGGATCGGGATTGTCGGCGGAAACCACCAAACCCGAACGGTCGCCATCGATCAAAAGAACGGGGCGACCCGCGCGCAATTCCGCGATCGCGCGTTCGACGGAAAGCCGGTCGAAATTCTCAATCAGGCGGGGCGTTCGGGGTTGCGGCATCTTTGTCTGAAGGGTTCAGGTCACAAGTTTGTTCTTAGGCGCTCGTCGTCGCGCTGTCTATTGGCAGAGCGGCAAAGGAGATTGCCCAAGTGCCGAAGTGCTTTGGCATCCTTGCATATAAGACGTCAGGACCGCCCATCAATATGCGCGCGGACCGAAGTAAAAACGGCCTCGAACATCGCGTCAGTCAAAACGCCTGTGTTCGTATTGTAACGGGAGCAGTGATAACTGTCGAAAAGGACAGGACCGTCGAGTTCATGGGCCGCGCCATGCGCGAAAGGGTGGGCCGAGAGCGGTTTTCCGAAGCTTTTGATCACCGCATCATGGGCAATGCGACCGAGCGCGACAATGGCCTTGAGCCCTTTCGTCCCATCGATGGTTTTTTCAAGAAAGGGTCGGCAAGTTTTGATCTCGGCCGGAGTTGGCTTGTTCTCAGGCGGTACGCACCGCACCGCATTGGTGATCTTTGCACCAATTAAAGTGAGACCATCATCAGGCCGTGCTTCATAAGAGCCTTTGGCAAAGCCAAATTTGATCAAAGTGCGATAAAGAAGATCGCCCGCATAATCGCCGGTGAAGGGCCGCCCTGTGCGGTTGGCGCCTTTCAATCCCGGGGCGAGGCCGACAATCAGAAGCGTCGCTTCCGCAGCTCCGAAATTGGGAACCGGTGCATTATGCCAGTCGGGATAATCTTTGCGGGCGGACAAACGATAATCGACCAGCCGCGGACAGAGTTTACAATTCCGCGGCGGGTCGAGAACTAAGGTCATAATCGGTTCGACATGAAGCCCAATCAGACTTCAACGGGTTCAATCGTTTCAGCCGAACGGGCCGGGCGTTTTTCGCGCGGTGCGCGTTCTGGCGCTTCGCGCATATCGCGTCCGATCTTCGGCAAAAGGCTAACAATATCGATGAAATCATCAGCCTGACGACGCAATTCATCGGCCACCATCGGTGGTTGCGAATTGATGGTCGAAACCACGGAGACTTTCAAACCCTTGCGCTGCAACGCTTCCACCAAAGACCGGAAATCGCCATCGCCAGAGAAAATCACGGCATGATTGATAAAAGGCGCAAGTTCGAGCGCATCGATGGCAAGCTCGATATCCATATTGCCCTTCATTTTTCGACGGCCCGTTGAATCGACATATTCCTTCGCAGGCTTGGTGACCACACGAAACCCATTGTAATCCAGCCAATCAATCAGCGGGCGGATCGATGAATATTCCTGATCCTCAACAAGAGCCGTGTAATAATAAGCGCGGAGCAAATTGCCGCGAGACTGAAACTCTTTCAGCAAGCGCCGATAATCGACATCGAAGCCCAGCGATTTTGCGGTCGCGTGGAGATTGGCGCCGTCGATGAAGAGGGCGATGCGTTCAACTGAATTCATGGAATCTTTTCTTTCCTTTGGCCCAGCGTCGCCAGAGCCTCTGCAATAAATAAACAAATACACCAGGTGCGGCCGACGGGCCGTGCGACGAAACCTGCAATAAATTGAATAAGAAACAACTTCCTTATTGGTTGCCTTTTTAGGGATTTTCACGATCTTCCGTCAAGACTTTCCAAGAAAATCTGTCTTTTGTGTCGTTTTTCGGGCCATCAAAAGTAAAATTCCAGGTTTTTCGAGAATTTTGCGCCGAAAAACTTGCGTCATGCCACCGGCCCGTGTATCAGGCGCCGTCTATTCCCTTTCCGCCCAGCAAGGAGACTGAGCATCCATGGCTCGCGTCACCGTTGAAGATTGCATCGAAAAAGTTGATAACCGCTTCGAGCTTGTTTTGCTCGCAAGCCACCGCGCCCGCATGATCTCAGCCGGTTCGCCGCTGACCATTGATCGTGACCGTGATAAAAATCCGGTTGTCGCTTTGCGCGAGATTGCCGATTCGACGATCTCGCCGGAAGATCTCAAAGAAGATCTGATCCACTCGCTTCAGAAACATGTCGATGTGGATGAGCCGGAAGCTGAAGCGGTGCCAATGATCGGCGCGGCTCCCGCTGCAACCGACGACACGAATGTTGAATTTGACCGCATGACCGAAGAGGATCTGTTGCGCGGCCTCGATGGTCTCGTACCGCCCTCGGGATCGGATGACGACGCCGACTGATCGCACGCGCTTCAATTTGTGATTTTAATAAAGCCCGGTGTCATGCCGGGCTTTTTTTGTTCTGTATTAACGGTGTTGGTCGTGATCTCTTGCGAAGAGGGCACGAAATCGTGATAGTTTTGTGAAGTCGCTTGCGAGACCCGAGCGATAGGTCACAAGAGGAGCCGTTGCCCGCGCCATGATGCGCCAATATGAGCTGGTCGAAAAAGTCAAAGCCTATAATCCGCAGACGGATGAGGCGCTGCTCAATCGCGCCTATGTCTATGCGATGCGGGCGCATGGCAACCAGAAGCGGGCATCGGGTGCGCCCTATATTTCGCACCCGCTTGAGGTCGCAGCCATCCTTACCGATCTGAAGCTCGATGACGCAACCATTGTTGCGGCTCTGCTGCATGACACAATTGAAGACACGGAAACAACGCGCGAAGAAATCGATCGGCTTTTTGGTCCGGCAATCGGCAATCTTGTCGAAGGTCTGACAAAGATCCAGAAGCTTGATCTTGTTTCAAAGAAAGCCGCGCAGGCTGAAAATCTTCGTAAGCTTCTTCTCGCCATTGCAGATGATGTGCGTGTGCTTTTGATTAAGCTTGCGGATCGTCTTCATAATATGCGCACGCTGCATCATATGGCAGAAGCCAAACGCGCACGCATTGCGGAAGAGACGCTTGATATCTACGCGCCGCTTGCAGGTCGAATGGGGATGCAGGACCTGCGTGAAGAATTAGAAGATCTTGCCTTTCGCCACTTTTCACCGGAGGCCTATCAGGCCATCAAGCATCGGCTTGAAGAATTGAGTGAAAAAAGTGAACCGGTGATTGGCAAAATTGAAAAGGAACTCACACAAAAATTATCGACTTCTGGCATTCACGCGAGTGTCAAAGGGCGAATGAAGCGCGCTTATTCGATCTGGAAAAAGATGGAGCGCAAATCGGTTTCATTCGAACAACTTTCCGATATTTTCGGGTTCCGTGTTGTTGTTGACCGCCTTGAAGATTGTTACGCAACCTTAGGCATTGTGCATACGACATGGCAGGTCGTACCGGGACGTTTTAAAGACTATATCTCAACGCCAAAACAAAATGATTATCGCTCGATCCATACGACCGTTGTGGGCCCCGGTAAACAACGCGTCGAGCTTCAAATCCGCACCGAAGAAATGGACCGCATCGCGGAATATGGCATCGCCGCCCACGCGATCTATAAGGACGGCCGCGCTTTGCCGTCATCATCGCGCGAGGCGGGTGAAAGCAATGTCTATGCGTGGTTGCGTCGAACGCTTGAAACTTTGTCAGAAGGCGACAGCGCCGAAGAATTTCTGGAACACACAAAACTCGAATTGTTCCACGATCAGGTTTTTTGTTTCACGCCGAAGGGACAATTGATTGCTTTGCCGCAAAATGCGACGCCGATTGATTTTGCCTATGCCGTTCATACCAATATTGGTGACACCGCCGTTGGCGCGAAGGTGAATGGCGTGCTCGTGCCTTTGGTCTCGACTTTGCGTAATGGCGATGAAGTCGAAATTGTGCGCGCGGAAGGACAGACGCCGCCCTCCGCTTGGGAAGAAATTGTTGTCACTGGCAAAGCGCGTGCAGCGATCCGACGCGCAACGCGCGCAGCGGTCAGAAAACAATATGCAGGGCTTGGACAAAAAATCATCGAACGCGCTTTTGAACGCATCGGTAAAGAATATACTGATCAGCGCTTGAAAGCGGTGTTGCCCCGCCTTGCACGAGCGTCACTCGAAGATGTGCTCGCCGCCGTCGGCCGTGGTGAAATGTATTCAGGCGATGTCGTTAAAGCCGTCTATCCCGATTATCGCGAAGAGCAGTCTGCAGGTGCTGGCGCCAATCTTGCGGAAGGTGGTTGGTTCGGCATGAAAGGCGGTCAGGGCCTTGTATTCAAAGTGCCCGGCTCAAGCGAGGGTGATGGCGGTGGGGATATGTCTCGTGCCATCCCGATCCGCGGTATCGGTGGGGATCTGCCCGTGCAATTTGCGCCCAATGGCGGAGCGGTGCCCGGCGACCGGATCATCGGTATTTTGACCCCTGGTGTTGGCATTACGATTTACCCGATCCAGTCGCCCGCTTTGACCGCATTCGACGATGAGCCGGAGCGCTGGCTTGATGTGCGATGGGACATTGACGAGCGCCACCCGCAGCGTTTTCCTGCCCAGCTCAATGTTACGGTGATCAATGAGCCGGGGGCGCTCGCGCAGGTTGCAGGCGTGATCGGTGAGAATGATGGGAACATTGATTCCATGTCTCTTGCCGGAAAAACGGCGGATTATCGGGATATGCTGATCAATCTCGAAGTCTGGGACCTCAAACATTTGAATTCGATCATCAGCCAATTAAAGACCAAATCCGTCATCAGCGCGGTTGAACGTGTTAATGGCTGACATGCTGCCGAAACGGGGATAAGGCCGCTTCAGGGGGCTCGAAAGCGCTTCAATTCATGCTAGAGAGCGGTCCGTCGCGCGCCGAAGGAGTTGACCGCCATGACCGAAGACGAGGTTCTTGCCGAATTCAGGGCTGCGGGCGCTCTGCTTGAAGGCCATTT
>RFZR01000087.1 GCA_009920595.1 Alphaproteobacteria bacterium
GAAATTTCGCGACGAGAAAAAATATGTCGACCGCTTGCGCGATGCGAAGGCCAAAACATCTCTGATTGATGCCGTCAAAATCGCTTATGGCAAAGTCGAGGCACTGCCTTTGACCATTGGCGTTCAGGATTTCGATTTCATGGGCGGCTCGCTCGGCATGGCTGCCGGTGAAGGCGTGATCAAAGGCATGGAAACGGCGATTGCCAAAAAGACGCCTTTCGTTTTGTTTGCTTCATCCGGTGGCGCGCGCATGCAGGAAGGCATGTTCTCGCTGATGCAAATGCCGCGCACAACGGTGGCTGTGCGCAAACTTCGCGAAGCGAAGTTGCCCTATATCGTTGTACTCACAAACCCGACGACGGGTGGCGTGACGGCGTCTTATGCGATGCTGGGCGATGTTCACATTGCGGAGCCCGGCGCGCTCATCGGTTTTGCGGGTCCGCGCGTGATCGAACAGACAATCCGCGAAAAACTTCCGGAAGGATTCCAACGCGCGGAATTCTTAAAGAGCCACGGCATGGTCGATATGGTCGTACATCGGCATGAGATGAAAGCGACGATCGCGCGGCTTTGCCGCATCCTCACCAAATCCGATAAAAAGGCCGCGTGAAAAGCGACCTTAACCGCCGCTTAAGCGCAACTCGCTAATTGTACCCACTGCGGGCATGTCGTCCGCGCGGGGTTAAATTCATTTATGAGCGATCGGCGCGGCGCGGGCCGGGGACGGCACGAGCCCTATTTCGAAGATGATCAGCCTGAAGCAGCGCCGAAAACGCGGCGACGTGGCGCGTCAACTGCGCGCGGACAAGCTGAGGATCCGGAGACGGAGCGCGCGCCATCAAAGCGCCCGCCCCGCCGCCAAGAGCATCGTGACCATGAAAAGCCACGCGCCACAAAGCCACGCCGCTCACTGATCGGGCGTTTTTTCTACTGGAGTGTGGTACTCGGTCTTTGGGGCATCATCGCGCTTGGTGTTCTTGTCGCCTATCACGCGTCGAAACTCCCGCCGATTGATCAATTGGCGGTTCCGAAGCGACCGCCGAATATTGCGATTCTTGGATCGGATGGAACGCTGCTCGCCAATCGCGGCGAAACCGGCGGGCGTGAAGTCTCGCTCTCCGAACTACCGCCCTATCTGCCGCAAGCTTTCATCGCCATTGAAGATCGCCGCTTCTATACGCACGCAGGGATTGATCCCATCGGCATCGCACGAGCGCTCGTTAGAAACATCATGCGCGCGGGCGGCGGTATGCAAGGTGGCTCAACGCTTACGCAACAGCTCGCAAAGAATCTTTTTCTAACGCAAGAGCGCACCGCGTCGCGCAAAATTCAAGAAGCGATTCTGGCTCTTTGGCTTGAGCGCAAATTTTCAAAAAATGAAATTCTCGAACTTTATTTGAACCGGGTCTATTTTGGTTCGGGTGCCTATGGGGTTGAAGGGGCGGCCCAGAAATATTTTGGCAAATCAGCGCGCGATGTCACGATTGCGGAAGCCGCCATTCTCGGCGGTCTCGTGCAATCACCTTCGCGCTTAGCGCCGACGCGAAATCCGGATGCAGCGCGTGCCCGCGCATCGCTCGTGCTTGCCGCGATGCAGCGTGAAGGCTTCATCACCGACGCTCAAATGAAAGAGGCGCTTGCACGCCCAGCCGACGCACAGAAATCAAAAACAGCGAATTCGGTTCTCTATGCGGCCGATCATATCATTGATCGTCTCGATGATTTGATCGGTTCAATTGAAGGCGATCTCATCGTCACAACAACATTGAATCCGATGATGCAAGCGGCGGCTGAAAAAGCTTTAACAGATGAGCTTACGGCCAAAGGACAAAAATTTGGCGTGAGCCAAGGCGCTGTGCTCGCGATGGATCCTGACGGCGCGATTCGCGCCTTTGTTGGCGGGCGCAATTACAGTGAAAGCCAATTTGATCGCGTGACCAATGCACGACGTCAACCAGGCTCTGCCTTCAAAGCTTTTGTTTATCTTGCCGCGCTCGAGAAGGGCTTGACGCCAGACACGATGCGCGAGGATGCGCCTATCAATGTCAAAGGCTGGCAACCCGAAAATTATGCAAAAGACTATCGGGGTCAGGTGACTCTTACCGAAGCGTTGTCACAATCTTTGAATACAGTCGCCGTGCGTCTTGGTCTCGAAATCGGCCCACGCACGGTTGCAACAACAGCGCAAAGATTAGGAATTCGTTCGAAGCTTGATGCGAATGCCTCAATCGCTTTGGGGACATCCGCCGTCACACCGCTTGAACTTGTGTCTGCCTATGCGAGTTTCGCGAATGGCGGCGTCAGTGTTGAGCCTTATGTGATCACCGAAGTGATAACACGCGAAGGTGATCTTCTCTATACCCGTCCAGACGCATCCCCGCATCAAGTGATTGACCCAACAATTCTTGCCAATTTCAATGTGATGATGCGCGAAACAGTGAAGAGTGGCACTGCGAAAAAAGTTGACCTTCCTGGATGGGATGCAGCAGGCAAAACCGGAACGAGTCAGGATTTCCGCGACGCATGGTTCATCGGCTATACCGGCGCACTCGTCACCGGCGTGTGGCTTGGCAATGATGATAATTCACCGACAAAACATGTGGCGGGGGGCAGCCTGCCGGTTGAGATTTGGTCGCGCTTTATGAAACAGGCGCTTGCAAAAACAAAACCTGTCATTCTTCCCGCAAGCGAGTTGCCGCAATCAGATCTTTTCTCTGTACTTGGTCGTGCGCTGTTTGGCACACAATCACAAAATAACAATGCGCCGCAAAAAGGGCCGTTGCTCTTGCAACCGCAAATGGATGCACCGCAATCGCAATAGATCAAATATAGCGATGAAGACTCGCGCCGTGGCGCTTCAACCATGCTTCAGCCTTTTTATAATCGGGATAAAGCGAAGCGACAATTGACCAAAAACGCGGTGAATGATTAAGCTCTTTCAAATGCGCCACTTCATGCGCAGCGAGATAATCAAGAATTTCCGGCGGCGCGAAAATCAACCGCCATGAAAAATTCAATCGTCCATCGGCCGAACATGATCCCCAGCGACTTCTTGTATCTTTAAGCGCAATGCGGCGCGCAGGAATTCCGAGTATTTTTGTGTAACGCTCGACCGCTTGATCAAGCGCAGAGCGCGCTTCCTTTTTCAAAAAATCACGAAGACGACGTGGCGCGTGGTCAATTCTTCCCGCGACAATCAGATGATGTGAACCTTCTTCATCGCGTTCAACACTCACGGTGCCGCGTTTTTCACCGCGATGCGTAATGCGATGTGACACACCACGGAAGAGAATTTCAGCGCCCGGTACAATCTGAACATGATCGTCAAATTTATTGAGACGATCAGCAATCCAACCGCCATGGCGCGACGCAAAATCGACCGCCTGATCGAAAGAGCTTCGCATCGGCATTGTGAGTGTCACAACACGTGTCACCGCCGACACGCGCAAAGTGAACCGCCGCGCTTTCGCCATGCGTTTGACGGCGACACGAAATGTCGCCTCGCCATGAACGATGTCGAGATGCGAAGGTGGGGACTTTTGCCGCGCGTGGGTGAAGAGAAGACTCATGCAGCACCCATCGTGCCTTGATGCGCGCGCGCTGTCACGCGCGCTGCACCTTAACTCACAAGCTTCAAGGTCTTGCCGGTCGATTTTTTGGCGTCATGAGCACTGTTCGCCATGAAATCGGCAATGCGCGGCGCCACTTCGGCACGGAAACGCGAGCCGTTGAACACGCCATAATGGCCGACCTTCGGCTGCAGCCAATGGACACGACGGGTTTCAGGAATATTCACACAGAGCTTATGCGCGGCGCGGGTCTGGCCAACGCCAGAGATATCATCATTCTCGCCTTCAACCGTCATCAGCGCGCAGCGTTTAATCGCCGTCAAATCCACCGGCTGATCACGATGCATCATCTCGCCATTCGGTAAAGCGTGGCGCACAAATACTGTATCCACCGTTTGCAGATAGAACTCCGCCGTCAGATCCATCACCGCGAGATATTCATCATAGAAATCGCGATGTTTCTCCGCCGAGTCGCCATCACCATGCACGAGATGCGAGAACATTTCTCCATGCGCTTCGATATGACGATCAATATTCATCGCCATAAACCCTGAGAGCTGCAAGAAGCCCGGATAAACATCCCGCATAAAGCCGGGATTGGGCAAAGGCACCTTCACAATACAATGACGCTTAAACCATTCGGTGCCACGATCTTGCGCGAGAAGATTGACCTTTGTGGGGCTTTCACGCGTATCAATCGGACCGCCCATCAAAGTCATCGACAAAGGCGTTGCCGGATCGCCTTCCGCTTCCATGCGCGCAATCGCGGCAATCACAGGAACAGAAGGCTGGCACACGGCCATCAAATGAAGATCAGGACCCAAGAGACGGATCATATCGATCACATAATCGATATAATCATCGAGATCGAAACGACCGGTGCTCAAAGGCACGGTGCGTGCATCCACCCAATCGGTGATGTACACATCATGGGTCGGCAAAAATGTTTCAACAGTACCCCGCAGCAATGTGGCATAGTGGCCAGACATCGGCGCAACCATCAAAATCTTTGGTTGATTGAGAGGACGCCCCGGGCTCATTTTGCGGAAATTCACGAGATTGCAAAAGGGCTTTGACAACAAAACGTCTTCGACGATTTCGGTTTGGACACCATTCACATTGACAGAGCCGTAACCAAATTCGGGCTTTCCGTAACGGCGCGTCGTTCGCTCAAACATCTCACACGCAGCGGCAACACCGCGACCGAACGGCGAATGACTCAACGGATTTACGGGGTTGTTGTAGAAGAGCTTGGTGGATCCTGCGAGCGCGCGCGCAGGGCCGAGCAAGGCATGCGTGGCCTCATACCACATGTAGAGCGGAAGCTTCATCACCTGACCGTCCTTCGACCAGCTTGAACTGGGCCATTTTATTGCAGTGCACAAAAGGCACTTTAGTCCCAATCGACCTGATTGTGCAATGCTTCTAAGGTCATAGACACATAAAGCTCTTAAAACTCTGTGATGAAGTCTGTCATTCACCCATTTGCATGAGGGAGCCGGCTTCGCGGGCTTTTTCAAGCAAGATGCGGAACGCGAGGCTTGCAGCAGCAAAAAGCACAATATTGAGGGCAAAGGCCTCGGCCATGAGATCAAACCGGATCTGATGATCGATGAGCAGCGCACGAAGCCCCTCAAACACATAGGTCGGCGGCAGGCTCCACGCCACCGGCTGCAACCATGCCGGCAGGATCGTGACCGGATAATAGACCGAGGTGAGCGGCAGGAGGACAAACATCACCGTCCAAGCGAGGCTCTCCGCGCCAAGCCCAAGCCGCATCACGAGGCCGGATACAAAAAGCCCGACCGCCCATCCGGTCAAAACGAGATTGGCAAAAAACAAAGCGGCGCTGATGCCGAGCGCGAAATAATTAAAGCCGAAAAAAATCGTGGCCATCACCGCAACGGGTCCCAAGCCAATCGCCAATCGCACAAGACTCATGATGATGAGGGCCGCAATAAATTCTGAAGGACGCATCGGACTCATCAAGAGATTACCGATGTTACGCGCCCAGATTTCTTCAAGAAATGAAACGGAAAATCCGAGTTGGCTGCGAAACAAAACATCCCATAACAACATTGCACCAATCAATGTGCCTGCAGCGAATGCCGCGCGTCCTGATGCACCTGAGATATAGACTTGAATGAAACCCCATGTCAGCATTTGCACGGTGGGCCAATAAACAAGTTCAAGCAAACGTGGCCATGAAGAGCGCAACAAGTATGTATAACGCAAAATCAGCGCGCCAACGCGTGTGAAAGAAAAGCCGGAATCATATCGATAATTTTTCGCACTCATGCCGCAGCTCCTTGCGTCAAAGGCGCTCGCGCGACATCAAGGAACACTTCCTCAAGCGAATGACGACCATATTTTTCAATCAAATTTTGCGGCGTGCCCTCATCGGCAATCGTACCTGCTTTCATGATGATCACACGATCGCATAAGCGTTC
The DNA here is from genome assembly GCA_009920595.1 of Alphaproteobacteria bacterium. Classification (GTDB taxonomy): domain Bacteria; phylum Pseudomonadota; class Alphaproteobacteria; order Rhizobiales; family Beijerinckiaceae; genus CAIUPE01. The sequence continues at coordinate 6,020 of RFZR01000087.1, forward strand.
AACTTCCGCCATATTATGCGATGCCAGAAGAATAGAAGCGCCATGCGCTTTGCGATAAGTTTCAAGCCGTGTACGCACCCAATCCGCCGTATCCGGATCAAGCGAAGCGGTCGGCTCATCAAGCAATAAAAGATCGGGTTCATTGATCAAAGATTTCGCAAGCGCAACGCGTGTCTTTTGTCCGGCAGACAGGGCTCCGGATTCGCGATCAAGAAACTCTTCAAGATGAAGCTCGCGCGCCAATTCGATGATGCGCTCTTTGATCTTCCGCACGCCGTAAAGACGACCAAACACTTCGAGATTTTGTCGCACCGTCAGCCGATGCGGCATATCCACATAAGGACTTTCAAAATTCATTCGAGGAAGCACCGCATAACGGTCTTTGGCCATATCGACGCCGAAGACTTTCACGCTCCCCGCGCTTGGCAAAACGAGGCCCATAATCATACCGATCGTCGTCGTTTTACCCGCGCCATTGCCACCCAGAAGCCCAAGGACTTCCCCGCGTGCGAGGCTGAAACTGATCCCGCGCACGGCCAGAACGCCCGAGTAGCGCTTCTGCAACTCGCGAATCTCGATGGCGGGCGGGGAATTTTCGGTCATTTCGACGAAGCTTTCACAGAATTCGGGCTGGTTGGGCCTTATAAACGCTAAAACCCGTCCCGTCGCGCGCCATTCTCACCCAACGTGCCAAAATGTCGCGCGACAAGTGAACCAAAAAGGCCGGTGCCCCGTAACTAAGGCTGGACCCTATCAGGCGAAAGGCGCCAGCGATGAATGACGTTTCAAGTGCGAGCAAGCTTGCCGACCGATCGCTTCTC
>RFZR01000088.1 GCA_009920595.1 Alphaproteobacteria bacterium
GCAAGAAGCTGTGCTTCATACAAACCGGCATATGTTGCAACGGTTTCGTTCAGGCCAAGTGGCAGACACGTCCGGCATTGACAACCTAAAAACCTACGCCTTGGTCGAAGCCGCCTATCAGGCGCATGAAAGCGGTATGGCGGTTAAGCCACCGCAATGGCACCCAAAAAGTTAAGGGCGAATCTTGATCTTATCGACCCAAGCCAATAGCCTCTCGATTGACCACAAGCGCCGGATCTAAACGTCCATTAAAGCAATCAATCGCATTTTGAATCGATTTCACGGCCATCCGAATGGCCGACTCTGTCGTGAGCGATGCGGTATGTGGGGTGAGATAAACATCATCGCGCTGAAGCAAAGGATGAGTTGATGAGGGTGGTTCGTCGGCGAACACATCGAGGCCAACGCCCGCAATCTTCTTATGATTTAAAGCATCAACCAAAGCCACTTCGTCAATAAGACCACCGCGTGCCGTGTTTACGAGCAGCGCGGTTTGCTTCATCGCGGCCAATTCCGCTTTGCCGATCAAGGGATGATCACCTGTTTTTGGTGCATGCAGGCTGACAAAATCCGCGCGCTTTAATCCATCAAGTAATTGAGCGACGGGCTCGGCGCCGAGCTTTGTGATCATTTCTGCCGATAATACCGGATCATAAGCCATAACAGTCATGCCAAAGCCACGCGCCATTCCAAGTAGATGACGACCAATCCGCCCAAGCCCAACAATCAGGAGAGCCTTTTCGAAAAGCTCGACTGAATCGAATTTATTCCGCAACGCCCACTGACCATCACGAACCGCGTGGTCATAATGTTTTATTCTTTTAGAAAGCGAAAGCATCATCATCATCGCGTGCTCGGCCACAGCGCGCGAATTGACATCACCAACAATCGCTAACGGAATTTTTCTTTTGGTAAGCGCCTCAACATCGACCGCATCATAACCCACGCCATGACGCGATACGATTTTCAAACGAGGTGCGGACGCGATGGTCTCAGCGCGCACCGGTTGTGTACGTACGACAAGACCATCGGCATTGGGCATGAGAGCGGCGTAAGACTCATAAGTGAGGTCGGCAACATAGTCATAAGTAACGTCACTTTGCTCTTTGAGGAGTTTAAGTCCAGCCTCATGTATATTGCCTGCAACGAGCAGATGCGGTTTCATCGAAATGACTTTCTCATGAATGACTGCAGAGTCACCAAGACGTCCGCATCTGCCGCTTAGAAAAATTACCAAGCCAAGGCCGGTGTTTTCACAGGCGCATCCCAAAGACGAATTGACTCATCATTGAGTGCCGTCAGCGTGATGGAACAACCTGCCATTTCGAGTGAAGTGACATAATTGCCCACAAGACTACGCGCAACGGTGATGCCGCGACCGCCCAAAATCTTCCGGACCGAATTGGCCATGAGATAGAGCTCCATACCGGGCGTGCCGCCAAAGCCATTCACAAGCAACAAAACCGGCGCGCCTGATTTTAAAGACATGTCGCTCAAAATTGCGCCTGTCATCTCAGCAGCGATTTCATCAGCGCTCGCAAGCTTCACACGACGGCGGCCCGGCTCGCCATGAATGCCGACACCCATTTCCATCTCATCATCGCCAAGCGTGAATGTAGGCTTGCCCGCTGCGGGCACCGTGCACGATGTCAGCGCAACGCCCATGGAGCGTGTGCGGGCATTGACATCTTTACCAAGCGCATGAAGCGCTTCGAGGTCGCGACCTTCTTCGGCGGCGGCACCGATGATTTTTTCAACAATCATGGTGCCCGCAACGCCGCGACGACCGGTCGAATAAGTTGATTTTTCAACCGCCACATCATCATCGGTGATCACAGAAAGCACTTTGCCGGATGTCATTTCGGCAGCCATTTCGAAATTCATGACATCGCCTTCATAATTCAAGACGATGTAAAGAACGCCCGCGCCTGTATTCACATTTTCGGCAGCGGCGAGCATCTGATCTGGCGTAGGCGACGTGAAGACTTGACCAGGGCAGGATGCATCCAACATGCCATGACCCACAAAACCCGATTGCAAGGGCTCATGGCCTGAGCCGCCACCAGAGACCAGTGCCACCTTACCTTGTTTCAAAGTTTTGCGACGAACGAATTTATATTCGTCTCCCAAAGACAAGATATCGCTATGGGTCGCGACAAACCCATCAAGGGCTTCGGTCAAAATTGTATCGGTGCTGTTGATAAGCTTCTTCATAACGTCCCTTCCTCTTTCACGCTTTCGACTCTGAATCATCAAGAATTTTTACGAGATGACGAGCCATGGTTTCAAAAAGTGTTTCTAGCATTTGATTACGCGTAGCATCACCAAGATCAGGAAGCTCAACACTGATTCGCCTCGTCGCCGTTCGCGAACTGACAAGTCGCAAACGACCCGGATGTGCCTGCTGATAAAGATCCAGAAATTTTCGCTTCTCCTGATCTGAAAAGCGACACACTTCGAATAGAGTATCAAGATGCGTTACGGGGATCGGCATTGGATAGGCGGGATTCGCAATTTGCGAAATAAAGGAGCGATTTTTTCCAAGTGCTGTTGCAAGCCTTTGCCGTGTTCCAGAGGGGCGAACATCAAGCACTTGCTTTAAAATCTTCTTGTATTCGGCAAGGGCTGACGGATCGCTACGAAGAGGAACGGTCTCAGCCATGACCCGCCCCCGCCTTTTCAAAACGAAACTCGGTAATCGCTAGCTTGGCCCGACCGACCAAAGATGGTGCTGCCGAAAGAGAGCGAAGTCCCGCTTGAAGCAAAAGCGGAATGAGTTCAGGATCTCCACCCGCATCACCACAGAGGCTTACGTCACATCCGCTCTTCTCTCCATGCGCGGTAACAAGCTCGATCAGTTTCAAGACAGCCGGATGACGAAGGTCTGCAAGTGAGGCGACGGCGCCAATATCGCGCCCGGCGGCCGTTGTGTATTGCACGAGATCATTCGAACCGATTGAAAAGAAATCGGACTTGAAATGTGAAACGGCAAGCGCTGCAGCAGGAACTTCAACCATCATGCCGATACGTGGCATCATAACTTTTACACCGCGCGCCTTGAGCGACTCATATTCCTCGTGAAAGAGCGCACGCACCTCGTCAAGCTCTGAAGGCACAGTGATCATTGGCACCATCACTTTGAGCTGCCCATGAGGCGCTGCGCGCAACATGGCGCGAATTTGAACACGGAACACATCAAGCCGTTGGAGCGAAAGCCGCACGCCGCGAATGCCTAAAAATGGATTACTCTCGCCATCAACCGTAAGGCCCTTAATCGGCTTATCACCACCGGCATCCAGCGTGCGGATGGTGACAGGGCGCGCACCCGCCCATTCAAGCATTTGACGATAGGCTTTATATTGTGTGTCCTCATCAGGCAGCCCTGGCCCTTCGCCAAACAGAAATTCAGTTCGAACCAAACCAATTCCGTCGCAAATGTTGGGATCAAGATGAGCAAGATCTTCAACGCCTGCGATGTTGATCAAGACAGAGATTCTTGTGCCATCTTTTGTGATAGCGGCCGCCGTTTCAAGCGCGGAGGCTTTGAGCGCAAACTCTTCGTCTGCTGATTGTCGTTTTAAGAATTCTGCGCGCGTTTCATCATGAGGTGAAACAATCACCTGACCCAATGCGCCATCCACCAAAATGAGAGATGAGGCGGAGTCGGGGATTTCACCCAAACCCACAATCATGGGAACACGCCGGGCACGCGCCAACATCGCGACATGGCTCGTGGGACTTCCCTCAGACAAGAGAATGGCGCCACCACGAGACCAGTCAACGGACAAGAAACGCGAAGGTGCTAAGTCACGCGCCGCAATGATTGCCCCAGGCGGAACAGAGATTTGTGAATGTGATCCATAAAGATGATCGAGCACCGTATCTCGAATATCTTCAAGATCAGCCGATCGCGCGCGAAAATATTCATCATCGCCATTACGATAGAGTTCGATCTCGGCATCTAATGCATGACGCCATGCCTGATCTGCTGCATTTCCCGAAGCAATCGATTGAAAGGCGGTCTCTGACAACGCGTCATCTTCAAGCATCGCGAGTTGAAAGCCGAGGATCTCTGCGGCTTCACCTTCTGCGCGATCCGCTAATGCAGAGATTGATAAAAGTGCATTGGCGATGGCTTTTTTCAGATCATCGGCTTCGCGTGCTGGATCGCCTGATGACACACGATGCGCCTTTTGTTCGACAAGGCGCACGACAGGACCAGAAGCAAAGCCCGGCGAAGCGGGGCGACCGGCGAGCCGAAGCTCAGCCATGATCATCCCCATCGGCTTCATCAAAACGGCGCTCAACAAGATCAACAAGCGCCACAATAGCGTCAGCGGCATCATCGCCCGATGCTTCGAAGTAGAGCGTCGTTCCTTTTGGCGCTTTCACACGCATGATTTTGACTGGGCTCTTGGCATCAATCCACGGTCCAGCCGCGTCCGTTGCAACAGAAATGACGGATGAAAAAGTTTTCGCCAGCTGCGTGAGTTTTACCGACGGGCGCGCATGAAGACCCACGGCATTCGTTAGAAGAGCTGAGCCCGTGACAGGCGATGTTTTTGATAAAGGAGGCGCGTTCATTGCGGCGAAAGCTCCTCGGCCGTTTGTTTGACAATATCAAGCGGCGACCCGCCTGAGGCTTCTGTCGCCGCAATGACCGCGCCTTCAACAATAGGCGCGTTGCAAATCACAATACGCTGCTGCTTTGTTTCATCAATCATCTCGATGGCCATTTCAGTATTGGTTTCAGCGCCCCCGAGATCCACAAGCACAGCCACTCCCGCATCCGACCAGGCGCGATCAATCGCTTCCATGATGCGACCAACATCCGTGCCCAATCCGCCTTCGCTATTGCCTCCGGTAAAAGCGAGTGGCACCGCATCGCCTACCATTTGACGCACCATATCGGCCGCGCCTTCAGCGACTTTTTCGGAATGAGATACGATCACAATGCCAACATTCGCCATGGTCGTTTGAACTCCTCACGCGCCGAAATGTTTGGCAATGGTTGCAATCAAGAGCGACGAAGACCGCGCGCCAGGATCCATATGACCGATCGAGCGATCGCCCAAGAACGACGCACGACCACGAATCGCCTTCATCGGTATTGTTGCGTCGGCAGCTTGGCGCGCCGTTTCGGAAAGATGCGCTGCAAGGCCTGCGCGATTATCCCACGCGGCAAGAACGGGGGCCAACACATCGAGCATGGTCTTCTGACCCACTTCCGATTTACCGCGCGCTTTTACAGCTTCAATCGCTGATGCAAAAGCAGCGCGGGCATTTTCAGTATTGGGCGCTTCCCCAATTTCCTTTGCGAGAGATAAAAAGAGCGTGCCGTAAAGCGGACCTGAGGCGCCACCCACTTTCATCACAAGCTGCGTGCCAATGGCTTTTAACATATCGGGTAATGGTCGCGCCGCGAGAGCATCCGCATCAGCGAGTAATGACTCAAAGCCGCGTTTCATATTCACGCCATGATCGCCATCGCCAATGGCTTGATCAAGAGATGTCAATTCATCCGCATGCGCGGTAATTACCTTTGCGCAATCTTCAATCAAAGCTTTTTTCAAAGCGACATCCATGACCATTTCCCTATCCGCGAATTCGCTCGCCATCGGCCGCAAAAAACAATGGCGCCAAGGGCGTGAGATGAACATGATCGTCTTTTTCGAGACCGGAATCAGGCGGGCTCAACACGACCACGTCCTGACCTTTCATCTCGATATGGAGATGATTTTGATCGCCAAGGTGCTCAACCCAGGTGACAACACCATTGCCATCAGAGCGTGATGATTTTTCAATCGAAAGATGTTCAGTACGCAAGCCCATCATGCTCGCAGCTTTAGGTGCAGCAACGGCAGGGAAATGGCTGGTTGGAACAAAATTGATCGAAGGCATGCCGAGACGCGACGCCACATACATATTCACCGGATCCGTATAGATTTCGCGCGGCGTTCCGATTTGAACGAGATGCCCTTTTTCCATCACGCCAATACGGGTGGCAAGAGTCATCGCTTCAATCTGGTCATGTGTCACATAGAGAATGGTCGCACCAAGATCACGTTGGATGCGCTTTAATTCAATCCGCAGATCTCCACGCAATTTTGCATCAAGCGAGGATAAAGGTTCGTCCATGAGATAGATTGAGGGTGAGCGCACCAGCGCTCGCGCAATCGCCACGCGCTGCATTTGGCCACCGGACAGACGCGTCGATTGATTTTGCAATTTGTCGTCAATGCGAACGAGCTCCGCAATCTCGCGAACTTTCTTATCGATCTCCGCTTCCGAAAGTCCACGAATGGGCGAACGAAGAGGGAAGGCAAGATTTTCATAAACCGTCAAATGCGGATAAAGCGAATATTGCTGAAAGACGAAGGCGACATCGCGTTCGGCTGGCGCGGCCTTCGTGGCATCCTGTCCGTGTATGGTTACTGTGCCATGATCAGGCTGTTCAAGACCGGCAACAAGACGCAGCAAAGTTGTTTTGCCCGCACCCGTGGGGCCGAGCAACACGATGAATTCGCCATCACCAATCGAGAGCGACACATCCTCAACGGCGCGCGTTGATCCAAAATTTTTTGTCAAGCCTGAAAGAACAACCTCAGCCATGGAGCGCTCCTTCATGCAGTACGCTGCGCAGCGCGCGGCCGGAAGCCTTATCGAATATTGAAAGCCTGTCAGCGCGGAACGAGAGGCCGACATGGTCACCAATCGTTGCTTTGCGGTCTGCCCCTACGCGCGCGCGGACCATGCCACGTTTTGTTGTGATCGTGATGATTTGCGTGGTGCCCAAATATTCGACGCCGAAGACTTCACCGCGAATGGCGGATTGATCA
>RFZR01000089.1 GCA_009920595.1 Alphaproteobacteria bacterium
TTCACGCGCTCGTCCGCGACGAGAAGGGCGCGAAAATGTCGAAGTCGAAGGGCAATGTGATTGACCCGCTCGATTTGATCGACACCTATGGCGCGGACGCGTTGCGTTTCACATTGTCGGCGATGGCGGCGCAGGGCCGCGACATCAAGCTCTCGACGCAACGCATCGAAGGCTATCGCAATTTCGCAACCAAGCTCTGGAACGCTGCACGCTTTGCCGAGATGAATGGCTGCGCGCGGACGAACGGCTTTGATCCGAAGTCGGTAAAGCTCTCGCTCAACAAATGGGCTATCGGCGAATTGGCAACGGCAACGGCAGAGATCACGCGCGCGATTGAAGCCTATCGCTTCAATGATGCGGCGAATGCCGCCTATCGCTTCACATGGAATGTCTATTGCGACTGGTATCTCGAACTCGCAAAGCCCGTGTTTATGGGCGAGGACGAAGCGGCGAAAGCCGAGACGCGCGCGAGCATCGCTTATGTGCTCGATGGCATTTTGAAAATCCTGCATCCGTTCATGCCGTATCTCACGGAAGAACTCTGGGCGATCAAAGGTGCGGAAGGGCCGAAGCGCGAGAGCATTTTGGCGTTGACCGATTGGCCGTCGCTTGCAGGGCTTGAAGCCCCCGATGCAGAAGCCGAGATCGGCTGGCTTGTCGATCTCGTCACTGAAATCCGTTCAGCACGCAACGAAATCAATGTGCCTGCGAGCACGCAGATTCCGCTCGTGCTTGTTGGCGCCTCCGCTGCAACGCGGGATCGCGCGACGCGCTGGAATGATATGCTGAAGCGCCTTGCGCGTCTCTCGGATATTTCATTCGCCGATCAACCACCGGCGCAATCGGCGCAGATGGTTATTCGTGGTGAAGTCTCGGCTCTGCCACTGGCAGGCGTGATCGACATTGCAGCCGAGCAAGCCCGCTTGAAGAAAGAGCTTGAGAAGATCGCATCGGAAATCACGAAGATTGATTCAAAGCTCAACAATGCTGACTTCATGGCGCGCGCGCCGGAAGAGATCGTCGAAGAGCAGCATGAACGCCGCGCGGAATTCGCAGAGCGACAGGTGAAGCTTTCGGAAGCGTTGTCGCGGTTGGCTTAATCTGATCGTCATGGCGAGCGGGTGCGAAGCAATATAGTGAAGGTCTCAGGGCTCAGGCGGTAGGGCATAGGAAAAGTAATACACTATTGCCTACTGCCTCCACCCTAATCTCTACACCCTCACTTCACACCATCCCCTCGCTCTTCAAGAGCCGGCATCCGGTGATTTTCCATTCACCCGCGCTGTCACGCTCGAGCGTGTAAAGTGCAGACCAGTTCCGCCCCTGTTCATCAATCAAGCGCACGATTTGCGAATAGCCGTTATCGAGGGGCGTGGGCTCGTTAAAGCTCCATGACTTTGCGCGATAGACAGGTGGATAGCCTGTCTTCACCATCTCCATGAAGATCTGCGAAGACGGAAAAATCTTTTTGATGATATCCGCCGCGTGCCCATAAGCGCGTTGCGTGTCATCTTCATTGAAGGCTTTTAACTGATCGCTGATCACGGATTGAATTTCACTCGCCGCGTCAGCATGGGCGCGCGGCGCGAATGTCGTGACACTTGCGAACATCAGGAGCGCTAAGAGGCAGAGGCGGAACGCATATCGCGGCATAACCAACTCCCTTCGGGTTCAGGCTTTCTCGATGAGAAAAGCAATCACCTCTTCATTACGCGTCTCTTCGATCAGACGATCACCTGTCTCGGTGAGCGCATGGGGAATGTCGATTACGGCCATGGGGTCCGTCACGGTGACATAAAGCCGCGTGCCTTTTTCCAAGCTCGCGAGCGCTTTGCGCAGGCGAAGTGCCGGGAGCGGACATTTCAGCCCTTTGAGATCAAGTATAGGGGCGGTCATGGTGCGTCTTTTGACAAATTGCGGTCAGGGCGTCAAAGCGGGGGCGTGAGCGGGTGCTGCGGGGTGAAGATGAAGATTATAGGGCTAGCGGGCTGGAGCGGGGCGGGAAAGACGACATTGATCAAGCGGCTTTTGCCCTGTTTGGTTGCGCGTGGGCTTTCCGTCTCAACGGTCAAACACGCGCATCACCGGTTCGATATCGATCATCCTGGCAAAGATTCCTATGCGCATCGCGAGGCGGGGGCGAAGGAAGTGTTGATCGTCTCGGGCGAGCGCTTCGCTCTGATGCATGAATTGCGCGGGGAGGCTGAGCCTGATCTGAAGCGGCTCATCTCTTTGATGACGCCCGTCGATTTCGTGATTGTTGAAGGTTTTAAATCGGCCGCCTATCCGAAGATTGAAATTCATCGCGCCGAGAATGGGAAAGAGTTTCTCTATCCAAGCGATGAGCGGATCCTCGCGGTGGCGAGTGATCAACCGGAACGCATCAAAGAACGGCCTTCATTTGATCTTGGCGATGTGGACACGATTGCCGATTTTGTTGTCGCCCATGCCGCGCCTGTCTCAGAGGTGCTTGAGAGCCTCAGCGCGGATTAAGGCGCACGATGCGTGTTTCAGCGCGCTCAAGCTCTTCCGGCGTGTTGATGTTGAAAAACGGATCTTCATCCTCGCTCCATTCAACAGAATGAAAACCAATCTGGCGCGCCAAGCCGCGCAAGGATCGATCCTCTGATCGCTCTCGATAGGTTTGAAGTGTTGCATGAGAAGAGAGCGGCCAAAACCCTGTAGAATAATGAATTTGATCTTTTGATTGCGCGAAGACGCACACCGCTTTTGATTGAATTTTGTCTGCCAATCTCTCGATCAAATCGTGAGGCAAAAAGGGCGTGTCACCGGCCAAGAGTGCGACATGACTTGCGGAAGAATGGTGCTCTTTCGCCCATCTCATCGCAGAGCTTAAACCCGTGAGCGGCCCTTGGCCGAGTGTGTCATCCGGCAAAAGTCTGAAGCGGAATTCCGAATAGGCTGAGGCGTCTTGAGGGGTCGCAAGCGCGATCGCGCTCACCTGCGGGCGAAGCCGTTCGATGACGTGATCAAGCAGAGTTCGGTCTGCAAGTTTGAGGAGCGGCTTCTCGACACCGCCCATGCGCGTGCCCTTGCCGCCGACAAGGATAACCGCAGGGATCATGTGTTTCGTCATAAAGCGCCCCGACACGAATTCACATCGCGTCGGGGTGATCGCATAAATTGGTGAGGCGAACCACTCAGTTTCCGCTTTTGACCGGGATCTCTTTGGCTTTTGCGCGGATCTCTGCGGGCTTCTTGATCTGGATTTTCAAGACGCCATGATCAAATTTTGCGTCAACCGCATTTGAGTCCGGTTCGAAATCAAGCGGAATGCTGCGGCTAAAGGCGCCGAAGCTTCGCTCGTTCACATAGTAATCTTTCCCCTTTTTCTCTTCTTCTTTTTTCTTTTCACCACTGAGGATTAGGCGGTTTCCTTCAAGCGAAACAGAAAGATCTTTTTCGCTCACACCCGGCAGGTCCGCGGTGATCTCGATCATGTCTTTCGTCTCCGCAAGATCGATCGAGGGCATCGCCAGGAAGGAGCCATCCGTTTCGCCCGATGGCAAGCGCCGCTCGATCATGCCGAACATGTCTTGCATGTCGCGGCGCAAAGATTGGAAGGGATCGAAAGAGGGGCTGTGATTGTTAGACCAGAGAGAGGGAATCAAAGACCGCATGAGAACGCTCCTTTGGGCTGAGGATATATCAAGGGATGGACGCGAACTGTCCTTGGTCCGTTAACCTCGAGGAAGGCTAACAGGGCGTGTCCCGCTTTTCCTTGACCCATCTCAAGCGGCAGTCGATAGAGAGGGGCCCGAGATTTTGGGTGTCATGAGACTTTCATCGTCCGGCTGATTTCTACTTTTCCGGTTTTCATGGTTTCATGAGTCGTCTTCAGGAGATTCGCCTATGGCTTCCACCGTTATCGAAGTGGCCCTCAAGGATCTGGAGGAGGCGGAGTCAGACCGCATTGAGCAACTCGTCGAAACGCTTGCCAATGACATCATTCCCTCGCTTTCCGAGGCAGCTGGCGTATCGGGGACCGATCTTGCAGCCCGTTTGATGGCCGAACTTGGCTATATTGTTGGCTATACGAGCCATCCGGCCGATGCTTTGGATGTGCTCGCCGCGACCGGACAGGCTGTGCGAACGGGTGTTTCGGAGGCGGAAGCTTTGGCCGCGGCCGAGGGCGCTGAGACGAGCGAAGAGGGCGAGCGGGACACCACTTGGGCTCCTCGCACCAAAACGGGCGGAAATCTTCATTGAAATCCCGCCTTTGCCGGTAACGGGCGGGGTGGTGAGCGCGCCGGGATTCGAACCCGGGACCTACTGATTAAAAGTCAGTTGCTCTACCGGCTGAGCTACGCGCTCTTAACGCGTGCCCTGCCTAAAGCGTGGGGGAGAGCCGGTCAATAGGCGAAACCGCCGCATCAGGGCCTTAAATCATGCTCACTCATATTGTGTTCATTGATTTCCACTAGAGAAATGGGGTCAGTGCCGAAGGAATCGGCGGATCGGCAAGAAGGACAGTCAGATAGATGCAAGTAACGGGATCTGAGCGGCGGTGCCTTGCGGTTGTTTTGGCGGCAGGTGAGGGCACGAGAATGAAGTCCTCCCGGCCCAAAGTGCTCCATGACATTGCCGGACGCTCCATGCTTGGCCATGTGTTGGCGTCCATACAAGAGGCGGGGATTGCCGATGTTGCGGTTGTGGTTGGGCCTGATCGCCCTGATGTTGAGGCGGAGGCCCGCGCTCAGGCTCCTGGGGCATCCCTCTTTGTTCAACGCGAACGGTTGGGCACAGCCCATGCCGTTTTAGCCGCGCGTGATGCTTTGGCGCGCGGGTATCATGAAGTTTTGGTTCTCTTCGCCGATACGCCGTTGATTGAGACCGCAACATTGATCGCCATGCGCAGACGGCTGGAAGCAGGCAATGCGGTGGTTGCGCTTGGCTTTGAAGCGGCTGATCCCACGGGCTATGGGCGGCTGGTTACAAATGGCCAGAGATTAAACGCGATCCGTGAACATAAGGATGCCACTGAATCAGAACGCGCCATCCGCATTTGCAATTCGGGTTTGATGGCAATTGATGGTGCGTTGGCGCTTTCGCTGCTTGATGCGGTTGATCAAAACAATGCGCAGAAAGAATTTTATTTGACTGACATTGTCGGCATCGCTTGCCAACGCGATCTTTCGACAAGCTATGCACTGGCGCCTGAAGATGAAGTGATGGGCGTCAATGATCGCGTTCAACTCGCAAGAGCCGAAGCGCTCACACAGGATCGGCTGCGTCGCAAAGCGATGTTGAATGGCGCGACGTTACAAGCGCCTGAAACGGTTCATTTCAGTTTCGACACGGTGCTCGGTCGTGATGTTGTAATCGAACCCTATGTCTATTTTGGTCCACGCGTGAAAGTCGCCGATCATGTCGCTATTCATGCGTTCAGTCATCTTGAAGACACAGTTGTTGACTCTAATGCATCACTCGGTCCCTTCGCGCGTACGCGGCCCGGCTCGCATGTGGGAGCGGCGGCAAAGATCGGTAATTTTGTTGAATTGAAAAAAGCCAATATCGGTGCCGGCGCTGCCGGCACAATCACCTGTAATTATGACGGCTTTTTCAAATATAAAACGACGATTGGTGCCGGCGCTTTCATTGGCGCGAATTCTTCACTCGTCGCGCCCATTAGAATTGGTGAAGGTGCTTATGTCGGTTCGGGCTCGGTGATTACCAAAGATGTTGCGCCCGACCAATTGGCGGTCGCGCGCGGCAAGCAGATGTCGAAAGATGGGTGGGGCGCAAGCTTCCGCGCGGCAAGCGAGGCCAAAAAGAAAGCCAAGGAATAATGCTACCACACGGGTTTCAATGGTGGGCGGTGCGCCGTCACAAATTGAAACTCAATGTGTTTTGGAATGAATGCAACGCTTCGCTATGAGAGCGGCGGTAAAAACCAGGATTTTGATTCACTATGTGCGGTATTGTCGGAATTATTTCGAATGAACCTGCGGCAGCGCAGGCGATTGAAGCGTTAAAGCGGCTCGAATATCGCGGCTATGATTCCTCGGGCGTGGCGTCACTTTCAAGCGATGGCCGGATTGAGCGTTTGCGCGCAGAGGGAAAACTTAAAAATCTCGCTGCAAAACTCAATGCGCATCCGCTCGTTGGACATATCGCCATTGGTCATACGCGTTGGGCGACGCATGGACGGCCGACGGAAGACAATGCTCATCCCCATGCCACAGAGCGTGTCGCGGTCGTGCATAATGGCATTATCGAGAATTTTCGTGAATTGCGTGCAGAGCTAGAAAAAGAGGGCGTAAAATTTTCAAGCGAGACGGATACCGAAGCCGTGCTTCATCTTGTTGATCGCGCGTTGCAAAAGAGCGGTGATCCAACGCATGCGATTGCGGAAGTACTTCCCCGTTTAAAAGGCGCTTTTGCATTAGGATTTGTTTTTTCAGGTCATGACAATTTGTTGATTGGTGCACGCCAAGGCGCGCCTTTGGCGGTCGGACATGGCGAGGGGGAAATGTATTTGGGTTCGGATGCATTAGCGCTCGCACCTTTTACTGACACAGTCACCTATCTTGAAGAAGGCGATTGGGTTGTGCTCTCGCGCGAGGGCGTCACAATTCATGATCGTACAAATGCAGTCGTAAAACGTACAAAGCAAAAAAGTGGAGCAGGGGCATTCCTGGTTGATAAAGGAAATCATCGTCATTTCATGGC
>RFZR01000090.1 GCA_009920595.1 Alphaproteobacteria bacterium
GGCGTCAGGATCAAAAGACCGCACACCTGAAAATGTATCATTCACGCGATAGCCATTGCGCTTTGCCTCTTGCGCAAAGCCCGAGGATAAAAACGATATAAATAAAGCTTTGCCGACAGAAACGCCGCGCGCCACGATTGACCCGAGATGATCGGACGACACACGCAGCCAAGGTTTGCGATCCGGTTTTAAAATCTCAAGCGCCTCAAAAAGTGCACGCCGGATTCCGGGCAACACATGAACATGCTGATGCCCGTCGATGAAATCGGGAAACTGTCCCGTCACCGCTTTGAAGGCTTCAATCTGGCGCAGGATCTCATCACGAATTTCGCGGCGCGGAATCGCGTTCGAAAAACACTTAACCATCAATTTCGAGAGGGGTAGAAATTGCCCCTCGGGCGCGAGCGACGGGGCAAGCCCGAGCGGAGCGCCGAGCGTGAGCGTCAAATGAAGACCGAGATCACGCCGCCCCTGAAAGGGCTTCAAAGCCTCCGCATGGGCGGCCCAGCCTGGCTGATTCACCATGGAACCGGTGCCCGAGAGGCGATTTTTCGCCAAAAGGTCCAAAATTGCGTCGCTTACGCCCTTTGAGAGCCCGAAATCATCGGCAATCAATATGAAAGGAACGGGTGGCATCAAAACGCGGGCACCTGTATGAGTAGCGCGTAAAATCTAACGCATCCCGCGTGGAACGCGGCCCCAAGGAAGTCAAGACGTGCCGAGCCTAGCACAGTCCGCCATTAGCCCCATCGAAAATCCCTGCGAGCTTTCGCTCGTGATCCCCGCTTTCAACGAAGCAGGCAATCTCGAGGCGCTGCTCAAGCGCGTTATCCCGCTGCTTGAGCGCCTTTCCAAAGATTGGGAATTGATCTTTATTGATGACGGCTCATCGGATGAGACATTCGCCCATATCGTGGCGGCGCATGTGAAAGACGCGCGTATTCGTTGCGTCTCTTTCAGCCGCAATTTTCGGCAAAGAAATCGCGATTGCCGCAGGTCTTGATGCCGCACGCGGTGACGCGGTTGTGATCATGGATGCGGATTTGCAACATCCGCCAGAGATGATTGAAAGATTCATGGAACTCTGGCGCGAAGGCTATGATGTTGTTTATGGCCAACGCATCGATCGGCAAACGGATAGCTGGGCCCGTCGTGCCTTCACCGCCGTCTTTTATCATCTCTTCGCGAGTTTTGGTGAAACGCCTTTGCCGGATGGCGCGGGCGATTTTCGCTTACTTGATCGGAAAGCGGTAAACGCGTTGCGCTTAATGGGCGAACGCGCCCGCTTCTCGAAAGGACTTTATGCGTGGATCGGTTTCAAATCGATTGGCGTACCCTTCGAAGTGTCTGATCGCATCACCGGCAGTTCGAAATTTGGTTTTAGACGATTGATCAGCTTTGCTTTTGACGGCATCGCGTCATTCTCAACTGTACCTTTGCGTGTGTGGACTTATATCGGGGCACTGGTCTCGGGTTTTGCGCTTTTGATGGCGGCGTCTGTTATCATCAGCACGCTTCTTTATGGAATTGATGTGCCCGGTTACGCGACGATCGTTGTGTCGATCACCTTTTTTGCAGGCGTTCAATTGCTCTCGCTCGGCATTATAGGCGAATATATTGGTCGCATCTTTGCCGAAGTGAAAGGTCGCCCGCTTTATCTCGTGGGGCAACGGATCGGCTTTGGTGAGAATGAAGACAAGCCCCGATCCTCGCGGTCGACTTCACACTCATGATCCGCTCTTTTGCTTCCGTCAGCGGCTTCACTCTTCTCTCCCGCATCACTGGCTTTGCGCGTGATGTGACACTCGCTTCGATCCTCGGTTCTGGCTTAATCGCTGACGCTTATTTCGTTGCGCAACGCCTGCCCAATCACTTTCGCGCGATTTTTGGTGAAGGCGCTTTTAATTCAGCCTTTGTACCTGCTTATACGCGCGAACTCGAAAGCCATGGTGAAGCGGCGGCGCGTGCTTTGGCGTCAACCATACTCACCGGCCTTACATTTATTCTTCTGATCCTCACCGCGCTCGCGATGTGGCAGATGAATTTTGTGATTGATCTGCTCGCACCGGGTTTTTCCGATGAACCGGAGAAATACGCGCTGGCCATCACGCTGACGCGCATCACGTTTCCTTATCTCTTGCTCATTTCGGTTGTGACTTTGATTTCAGGCACACTGAACGCGCATCAGAAATTTGCAAGCGCCGCAGCAGCGCCGGTTCTTTTGAATCTGGCGATCATCGCCGCACTCGCGTTAAGTTTTCTTTTCCCCTCAGCCGCTCATGCCGCCGCATGGGGCATTGCGATTTCAGGTGTGTTGCAGCTCGCACTCGTTGCAATCAACGCCAAACGCGCCAATTGTTTGCCACGCTTCACGCGGCCACGCCCGTCTCCTGCATTAAAGACATTTTTGAAAGCGCTTGGCCCAGCGGTTATCGGATCAGCGGGCGTTCAAATCGCCATCTTTGCCGACACCATCATCGCCTCACTTTTACCAACCGGCGCCGTGCGCAGCGGGCACAGTTTTATTGCCTGAAATGAGCCGCCATCTGGGTCGCGATGATCCGTCAAAAGCCTATGCCGCGCAGAATCACACAATGGCGCTCACATTGCTTTTAACGATGCCGTTTTTTGTTGCGTTTCTGATGATCCCTGAAGAGATCATACGCGGTGTCTTCATGCATGGTCGTTTTACAGCTGAAGACGCGACCGCTTCAGCGCTGGTTCTTGCTGCCTACGGGATCGGCATTCTTCCTGTTGTGTTGATCCGTTCCCTCGTTGCAAGTTTTCATGCACGACAAGATACCATGACGCCTTTGATCGCGGCCTTTATCGGAATCATTGTGAATGTCATTTTGAAACTCGCGCTTTATCACTCATGGGGCGCGTCAGGACTTGCCTTCGCCACGGCGATAGGCGCGTGGATCAATGGTGGTCTCTTGGCGCTTCTTGCCTATGGCAAATCATGGTTCGCGCCGGATCGTACGCTTGTCCGATTGATGATCTCGATCAGTCTTGCAGCCGCCGCCCTCGCTTTTGCAACACCGTCACTCAAAAATATGTCCTTGATGATCACAGCATCACTCCCCATGAATGCCGTGTTCACGCTGATCACACTCGCGCTTGCTGGTGGCGTGCTCTATTCAATTGTCGTTGTGATCGCATCTCGCCTTCTTTCTGTTCCGCTGCCGCTTCGCATGCGTTGATTCGGATCAATGCTCTTTTTGTTTCATTGATTGATATTTGACCGCGTTCCTCTCTTTAAACAAAGGAAGCGGATCATGAAAACCAATATCGGCATCATTGACCGAAGCCTGCGCATCATCATTGGCGTGCTCTTGGTCGCCTGGGCCATTCCTGTCGGCTTTCCGCCGATGGAGTATAATTGGATTGGATGGGTCGGTATTTTACCGATCATCACCGCTTTAGTCGGTTATTGCCCGCTATATGGGCTTCTCAATCTCACAACCAATGGACGAACGAAAATTCACGCCTAATAAAAAGGGCGCCCGATAAGATACAGGGCGCCCTTAATTTTTTCATCACTCAAAACTCAAAACGTCTTATTGCCGCGCACGAGCACATAATAAGCGTAAAGCGAAGTTGTGCCGCAGATATAGAGGCGATTGCGATTGATGCCGCCAAAGCACACATTCGCGACCACTTCAGGCACATGAATTTTCCCGATCAATGTTCCATCGGGATCGTAAACATGAACGCCGTCGCCCGCCGAGGTCCAAATCCGTCCGTCTTCGTCAACGCGCAACCCGTCGAAGAGACCATTGGTGCATGTCGCAAACAAACGACCATTCTTGATCTTGTCGCCGTCAACATCAAAGACACGAATGTGACGCGGGCCGTTTTCGACATGGGTCGCGCCCGTATCAACGATGTAAAGTTTTTTCTCATCGGGCGAAAACGCCAAACCATTGGGGCGTACAAAATCATCCGCAACGCGGGTGATCACACCTGTCTTCCCGTCGATGCGATAGACGTGGCAACCGTCTTGCTCCATCGGCGAACGAAGGCCTTCATAATCCCAATCGATGCCGTAAGCAGGATCGGTGAACCAAATTGAATCATCGGTTTTCACCACCGCATCATTCGGCGAATTGAAGCGCTTGCCATTGAATGTTTCGGCAAGCGTTGTGATCGTGCCATCAATTTCGGTACGCGACACACGGCGGCCCCGATGTTCGCAGCTGATCAACCGACCCTGACGATCAACCGTATGACCATTGGTGTAATTTGACGGATTACGAAATTCCGAGACGCTGCCATCGGTCTCATCATAACGCATCATCCGGTTGTTCGGGATGTCCGACCAGATGAGATAGCGCCCAGCCGGAAAATAGGCCGGACCTTCGGCCCAACGGCAACCCACATAGAGCCGGTCAAGTTTCGCGGTGCCGTTGAAAAGCCCCGCTGCCCTTTTATCGAGCACTTCGTAAGGCGTCGGTAAAATATCATCATATGGTCCGCTCATCGGTCCTCCCCCTTCTCATTTTCTGAGATTTTTTGCCCCTCGATTATGCAAGTCCTGCGCGCGCTGACAAGGAGGGTGCGACCGCGACAGAGAGCCATTCTTGACCTCTTAACCGAGATCGGCGATCCCTCGGCGCGAAAAAGGAGCCGCAATGGCGGATATTGATTCAATCGTTGTGGGTGCGGGTGTCGTAGGCCTCGCTGTGGCACGGGCGCTTGCGCTCTCGGGCCGCTCGGTCATTGTGCTTGAGGTGGCCGAGGGCATCGGCACCGAAACCTCGTCACGCAATTCCGAAGTCATCCATGCCGGCATTTATTATCCAACGGGAAGCCTGAAGGCGAAACTCTGCGTCAAAGGCCGCCGCGCGCTTTACGCGTTTTGTGACAGCCACAAAGTGCCCTATCGCCGCTGCGGTAAATTGATCGTCGCGACGGACGCAGCGGAAACGGCGGCCATCGAAAAGCTCAAAGCCACCGGCGATGCGAATGATGTTGAAGGCTTAACGCTGATTTCAGGTGAAGAAGCTCGGGCGATGGAGCCCGCACTTTTTGCAACAGCCGCTTTGTTCTCGCCCGTTACAGGCATTCTCGATAGCCACGCCTTCATGCTCGCACTTCAAGGCGACGCAGAGGCGCATGGGGCTGCTTTTGCGTTTCACACACCGTTTCACAGCGCCGATGCGACCGGGAATGCGATCCGCGTTGAGACCGGCGGCGCAGATCCGATGAGCCTGACAACAAGCATTCTCATAAATGCATCGGGCCTTCACGCGTCAAAAGCGGCGGAAGCCATCAAGGGTCTCTCCGAAAAGCACATTCCCAAAACACTGTATGCGCGGGGAAATTACTTCACGCTGCAGGGGCGTGCTCCCTTTTCGCGGCTGATTTACCCCGCGCCACATACACACGGGCTTGGCGTTCATTTGACGCTTGATCTTGCCGGCCAAGCGCGCTTCGGCCCCGACGTCGAATGGATCGATGAGATCAATTATGATGTGAACCCGAAACGTGCCGAAGGCTTTACTGAAGCCATCCGCCGTTATTGGCCCGCTTTGCCCGATGATGCGCTCGCGCCCGGCTATTCCGGCATCCGGCCCAAAATTTCAGGGCCTCACGATCCGGCCCCCGATTTCCGCATCGATGGGCCATCCGCTCATGGCATCCCTGGACTCGTCAATCTCTTCGGAATCGAAAGCCCAGGCCTCACCGCGTCGCTCGCTATTGCCGAGGCCGTCATGGATGCGCTCGGTTAAAAATCACGGAACCGTCCTTGAACGGTCATAACAAGGCCGTTTATCGGGGTTCCTTTTCTTTTTTCTTCCGTTGTGAATAGATGCGTCCGCCGTAAGTGAGACCCTGCCCATGAATTTCCTTGCCCGCGCGTTTTTGGCCCTTTTCGCCTTCGCTTTTTTAACCCCCGCTTTTTCCGCCCCGCGCACCGATCTTGTGGTCGGCGTTCGGCTTGAGCCGCCGCATCTTGATCCGACGGCGGGCGCCGCTGCGGCCATCGGCGAAGTCACTTATGCGAATGTGTTTGAGGGCCTCACCCGCATTGATCGCGACGGGAAAGTAAAACCCGCACTCGCCTCCTCTTGGGAGATTTCAGAAGACGGCAAGACATACGTGTTTCGTCTGCGCAGCGGTGTGACCTTTCATGACGGCACGACCTTCTCGGCAAGCGATGTGAAATTTTCGCTCGAACGCGCGCGTGGGGAAGGCAGCGTCAATCCGCAGAAAGGATTGTTCGAGCCGATCGACAAAATTGAAACATCCGATCCGACCACAGTGACAATCACCTTGAAGCGGCCAACCGGTGCGTTTCTTTTTAACTTAGGATGGCCAGCCGCCATTATCGTTTCTGCAAAATCGGCTGAGACCAACAAAACAAATCCGATCGGCACGGGACCATTTCGCTTTTCGAATTGGACAAAGGGCGCCAGCGTCGAGCTCGTGCGTCATGAAAATTATTGGGGCCGCAAAGTTGCACTTGAAAAAGTTTTGTTCCGTGTGATCGCTGATCCCTCAGCCGCATACGCCTCTTTGATGGCGGGCGATGTTGATGCCTATCCGATCTATCCTGCGCCGGAAAATCTTGATCAGTTCCGCGCCGACAAGCGTTTCACGGTTGTTGTTGGCAATACTGAAGGC
>RFZR01000010.1 GCA_009920595.1 Alphaproteobacteria bacterium
ATCTCGGTGCCGACAGCCTCGATACGGTCGAGCTTGTGATGGCGTTCGAAGAAGAATTCAGCGTCGAAATCCCCGATGATGCGGCCGAAACGATCCGCACCGTGGGCGACGCGGTGGCCTTCATTACGAAGAAGTCCGCTTAATCCCCGCCGGGGAAGTTGATCGTGGATGTCAGAGCGGGGAGTTGAGGCCATGCGGCGTGTCGTCGTAACGGGGATCGGCATGGTGTCGCCGCTTGGCGGTTCCGCGGAATCCTCTTGGTCAAAGTTGCTTGCGGGCGAGAGCGGCGCGGTGAATGTCACCCGCTGTGACGTCGCCGATTTGGCCTCCCAAATTGCTTGTGAAGTGCCGCGCGGCGATGGGTCGGGCGGCACCTTCAATGCCAATGATTGGATGGATCCCAAAGATCAACGCAAAGCCGATGAGTTTATCGTCTTCGGTATGGCGGCGGCGACCCAAGCGCTCGCAGATGCAAAATGGGCTCCTTCAACGGATGAAGAAAAACATCGCACGGGTGTCATGGTTGGCTCCGGCATTGGTGGCATCGGCACGATCTACGAAACATCGGTGACCTTGTTCGAAAAAGGTCCGCGTCGCGTTTCGCCTTTCTTTATTCCCAGCGCGATCATCAATCTGGCCTCGGGTTGGATTTCCATTCGTCACGGATTGAAAGGCCCCAACCATTCGGTGGTGACAGCCTGTTCAACAGGCGCGCATGCGATTGGTGATGCGTCGCGTCTCATCATGCTGGGTGACGCTGATGTGATGGTGGCCGGTGGCACTGAATCGCCGATCAATCGCATTTCGCTTGCGGGCTTCGCTGCCTGCCGTGCCTTGTCGACGAATTTCAATAATGATCCGAAGCGCGCTTCACGGCCTTATGACAAAGATCGTGATGGGTTCGTGATGGGCGAGGGTTCAGGCGTTGTTGTGCTTGAAGAACTCGAACATGCGAAAGCGCGTGGTGCAAAAATTTATGCTGAGATTGTTGGCTATGGCATGTCGGGTGATGCCTATCACATTACATCTCCCGCTGAAGATGGTGATGGCGCTTATCGCTGCATGTCAGCTGCGTTAAAGCGCGCCGGACTTCAGGCCTCGGACATTGATTACATTAATGCACATGGCACATCGACGCCTTTGGGTGATGAAATTGAATTGCGTGCGGTTGAGCGGTTGCTCGGCAATGACACCACGAAAGCGTCGATGTCGTCAACGAAATCGGCCACGGGACATTTGCTCGGTGCAGCAGGTGCGATCGAAGCAATTTTCTCCATTCTCGCGATCCGCGATCAAAAGGTGCCGCCAACGCTCAATCTCGACAATCCATCGGTTGAGACCGCGATTGATCTCGTGCCGCATAAAGCAAAATCACGTAAGGTGAATGCGGTTTTATCCAATTCATTCGGCTTCGGGGGTACGAACGCCTCGCTCGTTTTCAAACGATACGAGCCGTAAGCCCCATGGTCGCCGCAATTTCGGTATTCAAGCTTTGAAGGCCGCGTTGGGGTTTAGAAACGGATGACCGAAGACAAATTGACCGTCGGAAATGAAAAAGCGGACGCGGATCACAAATCCGCGCCGACGACCGACATGGCTTCGGGTTCATCTCAAAGCGAAATTGTCACCGACATTACGAATAACGGTTCGGCTCAAAGCAGCAAGGAAGAAACGCCGAAAAGCGAGATGCTGGATGGCGAAGCTCCGGCTTCCATGAGTGAATTGGCCCGACCGAAGTCCCGTGGTTTTATGCGTCGTATGATCGTGCGGAGTCCGGCCGCGGCCATTCATCCTGAAACCGTTCCTGAGCCGCCACAACATGTAACGCCTGAAAGAAAAGAAAGACCGCTCACCAATTTTTTGAGTGGGCTTTTGTCTTTCATCGCGATCTTTGCCGCTTGTCTTGCGGGGCTATTTCTTTTGGCTGAGCGTCAGATTTACGCGCCCGGTCCGCTCGAGAATGACAAGGTCGTTCTCGTACGGGGCAGCACGGCGGAAGTGATTGATCGATTGGAACGCGAGGGTGTGATCGATAAAGCGTTTTTGCTGACGCTTTATTGGCAACTCTCGGGGCGCTCGTCACAAATCAAAGGTGGCGAATACCAATTCAAAAAAGAAGCGAGTCTTGATCAAGTGACAAAGACGCTGATCGAAGGCAAAACGATCAAGCATTCGCTGACGATTGCTGAAGGCAAGACATCACAGGAAATTGTTGCGCTTCTTCTCGCGGATACAAATCTGGCGGGTGAGATCAAAGATATTCCGCGCGAAGGAACACTGCTGCCGGAAACTTATAAATTCGATTATGGCATGTCGCGCGCAAAGCTCATTGAGCATATGACGCAAGAGCAAATGAAACTGGTACGCGAGATATGGGCAAAGCGTGATCCGGATTTGCCCATCGCGAGCCCACAAGATCTTGTGATCCTCGCTTCGATTGTTGAAAAAGAAACAGGTAAAGCCGATGAGCGGCCGCGCGTTGCGGGTGTGTTTGTAAATCGGTTGATGAAGAAAATGCGTCTGGAATCCGATCCGACCGTTGTCTATGGACTGGTCGGTGGTAAGGGCTCTTTGGGGCGCGGTCTGACCAAGGCGGAGCTTGATCAAGCAACGCCCTATAACACCTACACATTGCCCGGATTGCCTGCAGGTCCCATCACCAATCCCGGACGTGCAGCGCTTGAAGCCGTTGCTAATCCTTCACGGACAAAAGAATTATTCTTCGTGGCTGATGGAACAGGCGGTCACGTATTTGCTGAAACTTATGAGCAGCATCTGAAGAATGTTGCGAAATGGCGCCAGATCGAAGGACAAAAAGCTGATACGGCACCGATTGTGACAGCACCGACGACGAATAACACAACAAATACCACAGCGAAGAACACAACGACGACTGAAACGCTTGACGCGAGTAAAACGCAAACGCCATCGAACGCAAAGAACGCTACACCCGCTAAAGCGCCTGCAAAGCCGCCGAAGAAAAAAGCCGTTAACCCGGAAACGGGCGCTGAAACAGCGCCGGCTCCGGATTGATATTCGCGTTGCTTTGTCGTTGCTTGGATAATGATGTTTGATTGAGGAGTACCGCTTCGATGATTGCCCATTTTGCGAATGAGCAGATCGCACGCCGCGGATTGATGTTTGTGCTCTCCTCACCCTCCGGTGCTGGCAAAACAACTCTGACTCGTCTCCTGCGTGAACAAGAACCGAGCCTCACTTTGTCGGTGTCGGTAACAACGCGTAATCGCCGCCCAAGCGAGGTTGATGGCGTCCATTATCATTTTATCAGCGAAGCTGAATTTTTTGCGATGCGAGAGCGCGGCGCGCTTTTGGAATCTGCTCATGTTCACGGCAATCATTATGGATCACCGCGGGATCGTGTTGAGCAAGCCTTGAATGAGGGCAAGGATGTATTGTTCGATATTGATTATCAAGGTGCCCAGCAATTAACCGCAAGTTCTCCTGATGATGTCGTCAGCATCTTTATTCTTCCACCATCAATGCAGGAATTACGCGCTAGACTTGAAAGGCGTGCAGAGGACTCAGTTGAGGTTATCGAGAAGCGTTTGGTCGCAGCACGCAAAGAAATTAACCGTTGGCGCGATTATCGTTATGTGTTGGTCAATGACGATTTGGATAAAACCTTCTCGCAACTTCGCATGATCCTTGCCGCTGAAAGATTAAAGCGTGAACGGCAAACGGGGCTTGAGTCCTTTATTGACCGATTGATCGATCAATAATCATTTTGAATGAAGCGCTTGGGCCAAAGCAACGAATTGATCAATCGTGACAGTTTCGGCGCGTGCTGTCGGATCAAGGCCAACATCATCACAAAGCTTAATCGGATCAACGCCGAGGCTTTTTAAACTCTGGCGGAGCATTTTTCGTCTTTGACCGAATGCGGCTTGCGTTACGCGTGCGAGAAGTTTTGAATCGCAAGGTGTCGGAAGAATGCGCGGTGTTATTCTCACAACGGAAGAGACAACTTTCGGCGGTGGCGTGAAAGCTTGTGGTGACACATCAAAGAGAATTTTCGCATCGGTGCGCCAGCCGCAGAAAACGCTCAAGCGACCATAATCATGCGGCGTATCAGGAGTCGCAACAATGCGCTCCGCAACTTCACGCTGAAACATTAATACGAGATCATTGAAACGTGGTGGCCATTCAGCGCTATCGATCCATTTCATTAATAATGCAGTGCCGATATTGTAGGGAAGATTGGCTATAATTTTTAGAGAGCCTACATGATCAAGTGACGCAATATCAAATGTAAGAGCATCGCCTTCAATGATTGTAAGGCGCCCAGGATAATGGGCAGCGATTTCTTCCAAAGCGGGCAGGCACCGATGATCTCGTTCGATAGCGATCACATGTTTTGCGCCCGCAGCCAAAAGCGCACGTGTTAATCCGCCTGGGCCCGGGCCGACTTCAAGAACCGTTGTGTCATCAAGAGGACCAGCGGAGCGCGCAATGCGCGACGTGAGATTGAGATCGAAGAGAAAATTTTGGCCAAGCGCCTTTTGTGCGTTTAAACCATAACGGGCGATCACGTCTCTAAGTGGCGGCAGATTGTCGATGGACACTTATTGCTGCCCTACAAAGTCACCCACTTCCTTTTTGGTCTCGATGGTGCCCAGAGAGCGCAATGTCAAGCGGACAAAGATGGTTTGATCTTGAGTGGTTGTGCCTGTCGCATAGGGTTCACGCCCAATATAGGCAATGGAAAGGTCCGTACACTCATCATGATAGGTTGCCGATGCTGAATAAGCTGCCATATAAGTCCGCGGCAGATCGGGATCGGAAAGATATCGGGATAACGCAAAGAGTGTATTACCCGAGACGCTCCAATTTGGTGTTAGACGATAGCCTGCACCAATACCCAAACCTTCACGTCGTTTGGTAATACCCACATTTGGTTGCGCGGCATAATTTGCGTAGATCAAACTAGTCGATAGATCTCCAATATTTGCTCTATTTTCCAATTCAAATCTTTTTGAATTCAATCCATCAGGATCGAAACGTCCGCGCGCAGTGAAAGAGTAATTTGCGCTCGGTACGAATTGCAGTCGTGAAACATAATCCGATGTTGTTTTATCGAGCCCGGAATCTGTGCCTTCTAATGCGAGGCCACGCTGAGCGTATGAATTTAGCCCTGCCATCTGAACCGATTGACCAATCATCATATTCGCATGCGCACCATTTACGAGGCCAAGCGAGTATTGCGCGCCATAATTGGCACGGGTGCCGCCCTCTACGCGATCATATCCCGTATATTTGTCAACGGAGAACAAATTTGTGTCATCAAACACCAGACTTTGAGAGTCTTCATTCGGAAGATTGCCAATGTTGGATTCATCCGGCCTCGAAATGACTTGCACAATCGGTTCGAAAATATGAGAGCCGAACGAAGAGGCGGCAACAAAAGGAAAACGATACGTCATTCCAATTGTACCCATCGCACGCGTCATGCCTTGGTTGCCGGTTGATAGGAAACTGTCTTGGGCGGCGTTTGCGGTGCCGTTTCGGAAAAGCGTTGTATAGGCTGCATCGCCGCGCATAGACGCAAAGGGTGTCCATGATTGTCCGAGTGGATCAATAAAGCTTCGACGCCATCCGATTTCCGTTGTGTAACGGCTATAGTCACCACCGATGCCACGCATGAAACAATTTGTAGTTGTGGGGCTCGAACAACTTCCAGACAATGTGCCAAAATCGGCTTCAAGGCGCGACAAATTTGTGAAGTTGGCATTCAAAGCCACTTCACCGCCGATCGCTCCCCCAAGATGATAGCGACGGTCATAATCAACAACGGGTAAGATCAGAGGCTGAATATTCTGATTGTCTTCCGTCAGCAATGTTTGAAAATAATATGTTCGGGCGTCAAACAAGCTATTTTTGTCTTCGCCGTGGAGATAGGCGGTTGAGGTTGACTCACGTTTGATCGTGCCAAGCTGTGTGACTGAGGGAGAGTCAATTCTATAATTTTGATAAAACCATTTGTCGGAGACATAAGCGAGGTCCCATCCCCAGTTCCAACGTGAATTGATTGGAAACGTGCCAATGGTTTCGATATAGCCACGAACGCGTTGATCGCCGGCGCCATTGGGTGATGATAAAAAAGCGCCTTGATCATTCTGCGAAATGAAGGCGCCATTGATTGTATATGTGCCCGTTTCGAGTCTTTGACGCCACTCTCCCGCAAGCATCATGCCTTGTCGTGAATAATAAGTTGGCGAAATTGTAAAGTCTTTGTCAGGCGACACCACATAGTAATAGGGGAGGCTTACCCCTTGTCCGAGTGTTGACGTCGCCGAATAGACAGGGTTGAGAAAGCCAGATTTGCGTGAAATCGTATTGTCAGGCGCTGAGAAATAGGGGAAGTAGGCAACGGGTACGCCGGCGACGTCGAGCGTTGCATCTTCATAATAGATGACTTTCTCAACTTGGTTATGAATGATCCGGCGCGCCTTCACCTGCCAGAGTGGGGGCTTTGTCGGATCCTCTTTGCACGCGTCGCAAGCTGTGTAGGTGCCTCTTTCAAAAATCGTTTGTCGACCGGCAATGCGTTCTGCGCGGGGGGCGACGAAATGAGTGTTGTCGATCGTATCGACGCGCATGGATTTGATAAACCCATCATGGAATTGATCGGTGAGCTCCAAAGAATTTGCGCGCACCACTTGGCCGTCGGGTTCGGTCAGGACAACATGACCTTCGGCGAAAACGCGCTCGGACTCGCTGTGATAGACGACCTGGTCCGCTTCGAGAATTTTGCCTTTGTAGTATAATTTTGCGTTACCGCGCGCGGCGATGGTTTTCTTGTCCGTATCATAGACGATTTCATCGGCATCGACTGTTAATTTGTCGGGCTCAGCCGGGGTGGCCT
This sequence comes from Alphaproteobacteria bacterium, assembly GCA_009920595.1. GTDB lineage: Bacteria > Pseudomonadota > Alphaproteobacteria > Rhizobiales > Beijerinckiaceae > CAIUPE01. Next base: position 6,884 of record RFZR01000010.1, read on the forward strand.
GGGTCGCGCTTTGGGCTTTGACTTTTGACACGCCGATGCCACTCGCCAAAAATATGGCGAGGCAAAGGCTCCAAACCGTTGAAACGGCAAGGATTTTGGCCAGTCTGGCACTCAAAGCGCGTCTTCGCTCTGCTCGTATTTCATCCGTCTTCAAGATACAGCAAGACAAGGGTACAGAGCAAACCCGTAGACAAGGGCGGGAGGAACGAAGCGAGAATAGGGTTAAGCAATCCATTCGCGCCAAAATCGCCTGTGACTTTGGCAAAAATATAGAAGGCAAATCCGCCGCCAATACCGCCAAGGATTGAAAACGGACGTAGCCCGGTGCGGGCAAAGCGCAGGCTTACAGTCGCCGCGATCAGAACCATCACTGCAAGAACGAGGGGGCGCGCGATCAGCGATTGAAACTGTTGGAGATAACGTGTGGCATCAAGGCCAGCCGCATCCGTTGCGCGGGCCCAGCTTGGCAGATCATAAATTGCAATCGTGTCGGGATCGGAAAGCGACTGATTGACCTGTTCGCGGGTCAGATAGGTTGCGAGTTCAAAAACATCATGACGCTCAGGCGCTGTGCCGGGCGATAGAACTCGTGCATTCCGCAAAAGCCAGAGCCCGTCATTTAAATGGCCGGTTGGGGCCTCGACACGGTGGATAAACTGCCCTTGGCGGTCGAATTCAAAAACGGTCATGCCGCGGAAGTCGCCCGACTCTAGATCGGCGAGATCGGCGCGAATGATCGCTTCTCCATCCACATTTTTCTGTCGAAGCCAGATATTTTTAGGTTTCGTTGGCTGATCATCGGCGCTTGTCCGCGCCATGATCGCGTCAGCCTTGGCTTTAAGTGTTGCTGATACCGGATTGAGAATTAAAGTTCCCGCCGCGCCCACCAGAAATGCGGCGATTAAGGGAGCGGTGATCATGTGCCACACTGACATGCCTCCCGCACGAACCACCACTAATTCACGGCTACGTGCAAGGGACAGAAAAGCAAAAAGACCACCAAAGAGCGCGGCAAAGGGTAAAACTTGTTCGGCCACCGACGGCGTTCTCATCAAGGCGAGCTCGGTAGCAAGGATCAAGGCGTCAGCCGAGGCATCATTGGCAATGCGGGTTAGTTCGATGAGATCGAGAACAAAGACCAATGCGGCCACGATCCCAAACACTGAAAGGATCGATAGGCTAAATCTTTTAAAGAAATACTGGAACAGAACGGTAGGAGACATTGTCATGATGTCTGTTCCGAAGGCTTTGAAATCATATTGCGGATAAAATCGGCAATCCCTTCGCGTCGGGCAAGCTGATGGCCAAAGGCGGCATCCATCACGAAAATGAGCACCGCGCAAACTATTGGAAAAGCAATTGCAATTTCGAGATAGAAGGGCAGATCTTTGCCATTCACGATCAAAATAAATCCGCCGACGCGTATGAGTGCTGCAAAAAGGATTGTGTAAAGAATCGCGCTTAATCGATGCGCGCGCGCCGATCGTGGTCGTCCAATAAAGGCGAGTGCCAGACAGGCAAACGGAAATACGTAAAGAGGCGTCGCAAAACGATCCGCTAATTCGGTTTCGATGCGGATCATATCCGCCCTCGTTTCGCGTCCTGATTGATAGGATTGAAGGAGATCAAAGGTTAGACGTTCGTGCGGAGAATAGGTGATTTCACCATTGCCAGGGGCAAGTTGTGTGAGATCGAGAGCATAACGTTGAAAAGCAACGATGCTGGCGTCGCGATTACGCGGCGTTTCTCTTTGCACACTGCCATTTTCTAGCACAAGGTAATTACCTGACGCGCCATTCACAATGCGTCCGCGTTCAGCCACATAAACAAGGACCAATTCTGGATCGCGTTTATCCTGGATAAACAGGCCAAGAAGCGTATCACCGGCCCGTTCACGATAATGGAATATGACATTGGCTTCGAGTTCATTGAAACGTCCGGCTTTGACGATTTTGGTCAAAAAATCTGAACGGATCTGAGTGACCATCACCCGCCACAGATTGATGCTTTCGGGCATGAGTTTCAGCGTGAGAAAACCCGTAAAAAGCGATCCAATAAAAGCCGCAATCAAAAGTGGTTTAAGCAGTCGAAAAGATGAAATGCCGGCAGACGCTAAGACCGCTAATTCGCTCTCTGCATTTAACCGGTTGAGCATCACGATGAAGCCAATCAAAAGCGCAACCGGTGCGATGATGGCGGCCATTGCAGGCAAGGTGAGAAGCGTCATTGTGAAGAATTTGAGGACGGATTGACCCTGGGTGGTCATCAGATCAATGTCATGGAGCGCCTGGCTGATCCAAATGACACCAGAAAGCGCCAAAAGAGCCCAAAGGCTCGTCGCGCCGATCTGGCGAATAAGGTAGCGGTCGATCAACGACATAATGGGCGCCTTGCCTCGTGGGACGCCTTGCGGAGGCGTCCTGATTGATGCAGAGCTAGCAAGGTCGCCCCCGCAAGATCAAGCATTGTCTTGGGAAATGGGCCGGGGGCTTGAGGATTTATACGATTATCGGGAGAGTTTTATGGCCGCCATGCTCAAGATTGGCTTTGCTTCACCGGCATTGGAAAAGACCGGTACTTTGGTCCTGTTTGTGGGAAGTGATTTGGAGCTGAGCGCAGCCACACGTAAGCTGATCGGCACGGCGGGTGTTGGCACCATAAAGCGCGCAATTTCAGCCGAAAAATTTAAAGGCAAGGAGCGCTCGACGCTTCTTATCCCCGCGCCGCAAGGCTTCGATGTTGATCGCGTTGTTGTCGTGGGTTTGGGCAAGGACGAGGAACAAGAAAAAGCCGATTATGTCCGCCTTGGCGGTGTGATCGCTTCGGTCCTGGGGTCTGCCAGCACAGCATCAATCCTGTTGGAAGGCCCGGCGAAGTGGCGTGCGGACGCAGAAGCGGCTGTTGATATCGCTTTGGGATTGAGACTGCGTCACTATCGCTTTGACAAATACAAAGCGAAAAAGCGTGACGCGGGTGATGGCGAGAAAGCCGACCAACCGATCAGCGTAACGATCCATGTTGAGGATCCGGTTGCCGCCAAGCGCTTAGTCCGCTCGCGCGAAGCGGTGGGTTCAGGCGTTGAAATCGCGCGTGATCTCGTGAACGAGCCGCCGAATGTTCTTGATCCCATTGAATTTGCAAAGCGCGCGAAAGAGCTCGAGAAGCTTGGTGTTGACATCACAATTCTCGATGAAAAGCAGCTCGCAAAAATTGGTATGCGCGCGCTTTTGGGCGTCGGGCAAGGTTCTGAGAAAGAAAGCCGCGTTGTGATCATGCGCTGGAACGGCGCTAAAGCGAAAAAAGGAACTAAAGCCCAACCCGTTGCCTTTATCGGGAAAGGCGTTGTGTTTGATACGGGCGGTATTTCCATCAAGCCTGCGCAAGGCATGGAAGATATGAAAGGCGATATGGCAGGGGCTGCATGCGTTGTTGGTTTGATGCACGCGCTTGCGGCTCGTAAAGCCAAGGTGAATGCGATTGGTGCGATTGGCCTTGTCGAAAACATGCCCGATGGCAATGCGCAACGTCCGGGCGATATTGTGACATCGCTTTCGGGTCAAACGATTGAAATCATCAACACAGATGCCGAAGGCCGTCTCGTTTTGGGTGATGTGCTTTGGTATGTTAAAGAGACCTACAAGCCGAGCTTTATGATTGATCTCGCCACTTTAACGGGCGCTATTATGATCGCGCTGGGGCAAGAATATGCGGGCCTCTTCTCAAATAATGACACTCTCGCAGAAAGACTTCATGCTGCAGGTCAAGCCACCGGTGAAGGCGTCTGGCGTATGCCGCTTGGTGCGGCTTATGACAAAATGATCGACTCCAAATTTGCTGATATGAAAAACACGGGGGGCCGTTTTGGCGGATCGATAACGGCTGCTCAATTTCTGAAGCGCTTTGTGGGCGACACGCCGTGGGCGCATCTCGATATTGCGGGCACTGCAATGTCATCGCCCGAAACGGATATCAATAAGAGCTGGGCCTCAGGTTGGGGTGTGCGTCTTCTTGATCGGCTCGTTGCTGATTATTACGAGGAGCGTGACTGACGTTGCGATGAATATATGCCCTCCAAGCAAGATCCTTCGTAATTCGATGTAAAACCTCATGACCGAGATTTTGTTTTATCATCTCGAGCGGCAACCGCTCGACCAAGTTTTACCGTCTCTGCTTGAAAAAACGCGCGAAAGAGGATGGCGTGCTGTGATCAGAACCGCAACATCTGATCGCGCGGTCGCGCTTGATGAACATCTTTGGACTTATCGCGAAGAGAGTTTTCTTCCCCATGCCTTGGCATCTCATGCCAGTCCGGGTGAGGAGCCGATTGTGATTGCGATTGACGAGCCGGATCTCAATGACCCACAGGTGTCATTTCATATCGAAGGCGCGTCTCTTCCTGAAACGCCACAATCTTATGAGCGCATCGTTGTCTTGTTTGATGGCAATGACGCAGCGGCACTAGAAACGGCGCGCAAACAATGGAAAGATATTCGTGATCAGGGTTTAGCGGCGACTTATTGGCAACAAAATGAGCAAGGCCGCTGGGAGAAAAAAGCGTAAGCTTCTTCGCATCTTTTAATATTTAGTGCTTTCTTCGAGTTCACTTGTCAGCATTAACCATTCTTCTTCAGCGGCTGCGAGATTGGCGTGAAGCTCAGACTGCTGGCGTGATAATGTCGCTGCCTTTTCGGGATCTTTTTTGAACGTTTCGGGATCTGCCAAAACGGCATCTACCCGTGCAATCAGATCGGTAATCTTTTGCATTCGTTGTTCGGTGGCTTCGATTTTCTTTTTTATGGTTCCTGGATTGACTTTTTTGATGGATTTTGAAGTTTCACCATGGGATGCCGGATCGGATTTTCGTTCCGATTTTTGTGATGCCGGTGTTTCAAGAATTTTCGCCCGATAGGCATCAAGATCACCGTCGAAAGGCTTTACCGTGCCATCGCCCACATACCACAGGCGATCCGCGCAAGATTCTAGCAGAAAACGATCATGTGAAATCAAAATGATCGCGCCGTCATAATCATTGATGGCGTCCATTAGTGCGACGCGTGAATCAATATCAAGATGGTTCGTCGGCTCATCGAGAATGAGAAGATGCGGACCATGAAAGGTTGCAATCCCCATTAGCAAGCGCGCTTTTTCACCACCGGACAAAGACGTAATCGGTGTATCTGCGCGAGCCCCTGAAAAACCAATTCGTGCAACGCGCGCGCGTGTCTGCGCTTCGCTTGCCTCAGGCATCAAGCTGCGAATATGCGTATAGGGCGAGCCTGTAGGCGTTAACTCATCAAGCTGATGTTGCGCGAAATAGGCAACTGTCATTTTGGAGGATTTCTTTAGTGCCCCTGTGAGCGGTTCCAATCGTCCGCCAATCAATTTTGCGAAAGTTGATTTACCATTACCATTTGACCCGAGAAGTCCGATACGATCATCATCGGCAATCGAAAGCGACAATCGAGAAAGCACGGGTTTGTCATTGTAACCTACGCTGACATTTTCAAGCGCGACGAGGGGCGGCGACAGCGGTCTTTCGGGTGATGGAAATTCGAACGGCAACACATCGCTTTCAATGATCGGCGTGATCATTTTGAGTTTCTCGAGTCTTTTAACCCGAGACTGTGCTTGGCGTGCTTTCGAGGCTTTGGCTTTGAAGCGATTAATGAAAGCTTCAAGATGCTTGCGCTCTTCTGCTTGTTTCTTGGCAAATCGCGCTTGAACTTCTTGTTCCTCCGCGCGTTGCTTCTCGAAATTATCATAGCCGCCTTTGTAGAGGCGTAACTTCCCGTCTGAGAGATGCATAATTTGATCAACCGATTGATTGAGCAAATCACGATCATGGCTGATCACGATCACCGTATGCGGATAGCGCGCCAGATAATCCATGAGCCAGAGCGTGCCCTCGAGATCGAGATAATTGGTCGGCTCATCGAGCAGCAGCAGATCGGGGGCCGAGAAAAGAACAGCGGCCAGCGCCACGCGCATCCGCCAACCGCCCGAGAAATCGGAACAAGGGCGCAGTTGCGCCTCAGAATCAAAACCAAGGCCATGAAGCACGGAAGCCGCGCGTGCGGGGGCCGAATGGGCGTCGATATCGGCAAGCCGGATGTGGATTTCAGAAATTCTTGCAGGATCTTTTGCTGTCTCTGCCTCGGCGAGAAGTGCCGTACGTTCGGTGTCGGCGGCAAGAACCGTGTCGATAAGGCTCTCGGGTCCCCCCGGAGCCTCCTGTGCGACTGAGCCGATCCGAAATCCGCGAGAAAGCTGGATTTCACCTGATTCCGTACCAATTTCACCGCGTATTATTCGAAAAAGTGTCGTTTTCCCTGTTCCGTTACGCCCCACAAAGCCGACGCGCGCGCCGGTCGGAATGGTCGCTGAGGCCTTATCGAAGAGGGTTCGGGAGCCGAGCCGATAGGTGATGTCGTTCAAAATGAGCATGGCGCGCCTCTCTTGAACGAAGCTGAGTTGGGGGGCAAGGCGTCAACGTTAATCCTTCCTGCAAGAAACGCCTTGAAGGATCGCGCAACAGGACATAAACCGTTTCTCGCGCATTGGCACCGGGGCTTAGCGCAGTCTGGTAGCGCATCTGCTTTGGGAGCAGAGGGTCGCAAGTTCAAATCTTGCAGCCCCGACCAATGGGCAAAATGGTTGTTAAAGGGATGATTTTTCGATGACGGCCCGTATTTCCCGCCCCGCAAAGACTGCCATGCAGTCAGGCAAAGCCAAATCCGACCGTTGGCTTTTGGAGTTTATACCGGAGCATCCCGGCCAGGTTGACCCTCTAATGGGCTGGTCTGGCACTGTTGATATGCAGACCCAAGTCAAATTGTGGTTTGCGAGTCGGGACGAGGCCATCGCTTATGCGGCTCGCCACGGGATCGCCGCGCAAGTCGAAGAGCCACAAGACGCAAAACGTCGGGTTATGTCTTATTCAGATAATTTCAAATCCAACCGCATCGGTTCCTGGACGCATTGAGTTCACGTCAGAATTGAGACTCACGTCCTGATCGGCTATGAGATCTGGCCGCGAGGCGGGCTTTTTGACTCCATAGCTCAGCTGGATAGAGCAGCCGCCTTCTAAGCGGCAGGTCGGAGGTTCGAATCCTCCTGGAGTCGCCAGCTTCTCACTCAGGGCCTTTTTCGTGACTTATGATTTTCCGCCCTTTCTTGCTGATCTGGATGCAGCGCGCGAACACGGCTTTGATCTCATGACGAAGGCGGTACGTCTTCGCACGGCGCCCATGCATACGCCTGTTGTTTCAACGATTGGAAGCGATGGTCGCCCGCGCGCACGCGTCGTCGTGCTTCGAGCCTTTGATCGGGAGCAACAACAATTACGATTTCATACCGATATTCGCTCGGATAAATTCCACGAGCTTGATCGGGATCCACGTATCGCGCTTTCATTTTATGATGCGCAGGAAAAAATCCAACTTCGCATTGAAGGTCGCGCAACACTTCATCAGAATGATGCGGTTGCCGATAACGCTTGGTCCGCTTCGCAGCCGATGAGTAAACTTTGTTATGCGGTCGAGCCGGGGCCGGGCCGCGAGATCAGTGCACGCGATGACTTTGCTTTGCCGCGCGACAGATCCGAAAGTGAAATGGGCCGCGCGCATTTTGCGGCTGTCATTGTGACGATTGAAGAAGTTGACTGGCTCTGGCTTGGCGCAGCAGGCAACCGCCGCGCAGCTTATCGGTTTGCAAATGGTCAGATCGAAGCCCGATGGGTCGTGCCTTAAGCGTTATGCGCGGCACGCAGCCGAGCAAAACCCGCTTCAAGATCCGCTTGCAAATCTTTCGTATCCTCAAGACCGATTTGAATGCGGAGCGCTGGACCACCAGGGTTCCATTTCGTAGCGGTGCGATAGGTCGCGCAATCAAAGGGTATGATCAGGCTTTCAAAGCCACCCCAAGAATATCCCATGCCGAAAAGCGCGAGACCATCGAGCATGGCGGCAACGGCCTTTTGTGATGCTGGTTTGAGGATTATCGAGAAAAGGCCTGATGAGCCTGAGAAATCACGCTTCCAAATTTCATGGCCAGGACAATCTTCGAATGCCGGATGAAGAATTTTTGCCACTTCTGGCTGTGATTTTAACCAATGCGCCATTTCAAGTGCTGCGCGCTCTTGTTCTTTAAGACGCAACAACATTGTGCGCATGCCACGAAGCGCGAGAAACATATCTTCAGGGCCAGCACAGATCGCCATCGCGTCATAGGTATCGCGTAAATTTTTCCATGTGCGCTCATTCGCAGATACCATGCCTAGCAAGATATCAGAATGACCCGATAGATATTTGGTGCCTGCTTCAATGGCGAGATCGACGCCCTTCTCATGGGGCGAGAAAAAGAACGGCGTTGCCCATGTGTTGTCCATGAGCACAACCGCACCGTGATCATGAGCGACGCGCGCGATGCCAGGCACATCTTGCACTTCAAAGCTTTGTGAACCGGGTGCTTCTGTAAAAACGGCCTTTGTGTTCGGTTTAAAAAGTGAAGCGATATTTTCGCCAATCATCGGGTCAAAATAGGTTGTTTCAACACCAAATCTTTTGAGCAGCCCTTCGCAAAAGACACGTGTCGGCCGATAGACGCTGTCAGTCACCAGAAGATGATCACCCGCCTTTAAACAAGAGAGGAGAGCAACGGAGACGGCCGCAAGACCGGACGGCACGCATACGGTCCCCGCCGCTTTAGAAATTTCTGTCCAGGCCATTTCGAGCGCATCGCTCGTTGGCGTGCCTTGTGTTCCGTAGATATAGCGTCCCGTTCGATTGAGCAGGACCTCCATCGTTGGCGAAAGAACCGTTGATCCCCGATAAATCGGTGTGTTGACGAAGCCATGTTGTTCGGACGGATCCCGACCGGCGTAGACGAGCTTGGTACGGTCGGCGAGGCGCGAGAACGCATCGTGCGTCATTTTGTCTTTCATGGCGTAGCCTTTTCCCAAATTTTGGGCATAGGGCAGACATTTTGATCTTATGGTCAAGTTTTTGTCATGATTTTATTGTGGGGGGTGCGTATTTTCCTTGACCTTACCCTCCAGTTCAAAATTTAATGTCTGCTATGCCTGAGGGGCATGGATTGGGCGGCGTGTGTAGCGCGCCCAAAACTCTGGAGGACTAAATGAAGAAACTGATCGCTGCAGCCATTGTGGCTGCTGCCAGTGTCGGCCTTGTGTCTGTAGCGTCTGCCGGCACGCTCGATAATGTGAAGGCCAAGGGACAACTCGTCTGCGGCTCGAACCCGGGTACAGCCGGTTTCGGTGTGCCGGACCAGAAGGGTAACTGGACCGGTCTCGATGTTGATTATTGCCGTGCGATCGCAGCGGCGATTTTCAATGACCCGACCAAAGTCAAATTCGTTCCGCTTTCATCGAAGGATCGGTTCACCGCTTTGGCTTCTGGCGAAGTCGATGTGTTGATCCGTAACTCGACCTGGACCATGTCGCGTGAATCAACACTCGGCATCATCTGGGCCGGCGTGAATTTCTATGATGGTCAGGGCTTCATGGTGAACAAGAAGCTCAATGTAAAATCCGCTAAGGAATTGAACGGCGCGTCGATCTGCGTGCAACAAGGCACAACGACCGAGTTGAACCTCGCCGACTATTTCCGTGCGAACAAGATGGACTACAAGGTTGTCACATTCGGTACTTCGGAAGAAGCGCTGAAGGCCTATGACTCAGGCCGTTGCGACAGCTACACGACCGACCGTTCGGGCCTCGCGGCTGACCGTCTGTCGATGGCAAAGCCTGATGATCACATCATTCTTCCTGAAGTCATTTCGAAGGAGCCGCTCGGCCCCGTCGTTCGTCAGGGTGATGACCAGTGGTTGAACCTCGTTAAGTGGGTTCACTATGCATTGTTGACCACCGAAGAACTCGGCATCACATCGAAGAATGTTGATGAACAGCTGAAGTCCGACAATCCGGAAATCAAGCGCGTTCTCGGTGTTGAAGGTAAATTCGGTGAGTCGCTCGGCTTGTCGAATGCCTGGGTTGTCCAGATCCTGAAGGGTGTGGGCAATTACGAAGAAATCTTCGAACGTAATGTCGGCCCGAACACCCCGATCCAACTCGCTCGTTCGTCGAACGCGCTTTGGTCAAAGGGTGGCCTGCAATACGCACCGCCGATCCGCTAATCTTAAAACACCGGCGGGGCTTCACAGCCCCGCCGGATTCATTTTCACTCGAAAAAATCAGGCGGTATGAAATATGAGTGTCGGCGTTGAGGGGCGTCCGTCAGACTCGAAGGTCGTTTTTTATAACGATCCCAGAATCCGTAGCCTGTTTTTTCAATTATTGCTTTTGGCCGCGATCGTCGCACTTTTTTGGTTCGCCTATGACAATACGGTAGCGAATTTAAAGAAGCGCAATATTGCCCAAGGTTTTGCCTTTTGGGATGTCGAAGCGGGTTTCGATATTAGCCAGACATTGATTTCTTATAGTGCTGCATCCTCTTATGGCCGCGCCTTCTGGGTGGGGCTTCTCAACACGATGCTTGTGTCGCTTGTGAGTATTTTTTTCGCCACCATCCTTGGTGTGATTATCGGGATATTGCGATTGTCGAAAAACTGGCTCGTCGCCAAATTGGCGATGGTCTATGTCGAGATATTCCGCAACGTTCCGCTGCTGCTTATTCTCTATTTCTGGTATCGCGGTGTTCTGGGCCTTCTTCCCGAGCCCCGCGAGTCAATCAAATTGCCAGCCGATATTCTTTTGAATACGCGCGGGCTATTGATGCCGAAGCCGATTTTTGCAGACGCCTTTATCTATCCCCTGATTGCGTTTGTAAGCACCGTGATTTTGGGCGCTGTTCTCTTTTGGTGGGCGCGTCGCGTTCAGGCGCGAACAGGTAAGCGGCCGAATGCCGGATTGTTTTCAATCGGCATGGTTATTGGTTTGCCGCTCATTGTTTTCTTTCTTTCCGGCTCGCCATTGAGTTTCGACATTCCGGTACAAGGTCGTTTCAACGCTTCCGGAGGCATGACTCTACCGCCTGAATTTGTCTCGATGGTCATTGGATTAACGACTTATACCGCCGCCTTTATTGCCGAAAATGTGCGTGCGGGTATCGTTGCGATCTCAAAAGGACAAACAGAAGCTGCGCAAGCGTTAGGCCTCAGTCACGGGCAGACCATTCGTCTTGTGATTATGCCGCAAGCACTCCGAGTGATCATTCCCTTGCTCAACAGCGAATATTTGAGTCTTACCAAAAACTCGTCGCTTGGCGTTTCGATTGGTTATCCCGATCTCGTGAATGTGTTCACCGGCACGGTGCTCAATCAAACAGGGCAGGCGGTGGAGATGGTATCGGTCACGATGCTTGTCTATTTGACACTCAGTCTTTTGACGTCAGCCTTCATGAATTGGTTTAACCGCCGCGTGGCCTTGGTGGAGCGCTGACATGAGCGGAGCAAGCGAATTAAAATTTGTCCGTTCGCAGTTTAGCGATGCTTTACCTAGCGATGCTTTACCCCCGCCTATGCGCACGTCGGGCATTCTTCACTGGGCGAAGGAAAATCTGTTCTCGTCCGTGTTCAACACAATTCTCACGCTTCTCATTCTGTATGGCCTCTTTCAAATCATTCCAGGAATGATTGATCGACTGTTCATCAACGCCATTTGGACGGCCAACAGCAGCAAAGATTGTAATCCGGAAGTGCTCGGCCGTTCTGTTGGGGTCTGCTGGGGCTTTGTGAATGCGCATTGGGGCTATTTCATCTTCGGTCAATATCCCGAGCACTTGCGCTGGCGGCCGGAGTTGTTTTTTGTGCTCGAAGCCATAGGTTTGGTTTGGCTCCTCGCGCCGAGCATTCCGCGCAAAGATTGGGCGATGATTTATTTCTTCATCGTCTTTCCCATTGTTGGTTTTATGCTTTTGCACGGGGCTCCCTCATTGGGTCTGCCGATTGTGCAAACGCATTTCTGGGGCGGCTTTCTTGTCTCCATCGTTATCGGGACCGTTGGAATTGTCATCTCGGTTCCT
>RFZR01000091.1 GCA_009920595.1 Alphaproteobacteria bacterium
TTCAAAAGATCGACCGCCATGGTTCGCGTTTTAACATCACGGCGACGATCCCGATCAAATTTTTGAAGGGCTTGATCACTCAAATCATTTGAGAAAGATTTCAAAAGTGCTTCAATATCGCGTAATCCCAAATTTAAACCTTGCGCACCAATCGGCGGGAAGACATGCGCGGCTTCCCCGATTACCGCAATTTGATCTTTGGCATAGATGTCCGTTGAAAGCCCCGACATTGGAATGAGGCCAATTTGACTTTCGAGAGTCATTTTTCCTAAAAGCGAATGCGCTTGTTTTTCGACCAATCGTGCAAAGTGTTCATTTGATTGTCTTGAAATGCGCTCCGCTTCTTTTGGTGGCATCATCCATACGAGACTGGAGCGGCGCCCTTGAAGGGGAACAAGTGTGAAAGGACCTGACCGTTTATGAAATTCAGTTGAACGATCTTCGTGATCACGTTCATGAGAAAAAAGCGCTGTGAGGGCGGATTGCGGATAGTCCCATTTTTTTGTTTTGATCTCTGCGAAATCGCGAACCTGTGAGTTTTTCCCATCCGCGCCGATTAAAATTCTGCACTTAACCTTGTGACCAGAAGTCAATTCAACTTCGATAACGCCATCAGCTTTTCGGCTGAATTGTTTCACAGTGTTTGACAGACGATGAATTGTTGTCTGCGTTTCCAAACATTTTGATAAATGCGTGACGAGATCAGTGAGTTCAATATTTTGACCAAAAGCTTCGAGGCCTAATTCATGTGCCCGAAAGGTGACGGGAGGCGCACGAAAAAGACTGCCCGTATCATCTATGATGCGCATTTCTGTGAGGGGTGCTGAATTTTTTTGAGCAGCGTCCCACATTCCAAGCGATTGAAGAAGACTTACCCCTTTATCAAGTATGGCAACGGTTCTCCCATCCCGGGAAAGATTTGGTTCGGGTCCAATGAGGCCTACAGAAATGCCAGCCTGTGCCAGCCCTCTGGCTGCGACCATTCCGACCGGGCCAGTGCCGACGACAAGACAATCAAAAAAATCGGACATCAACTATCTTCCAAAAGGTCATCATTTGACTTCGGCGCGACAAACCATAGAACAGGCCGGATTAGGTCTACAAGAATTTGCGGGCGGGTATCGTTCAGTCCTTGATAAATATGAGGCTTGACCGCATTTTGCGAGTCTAAGACGGGAGAATGCCCAAATGACAGCCCCCGAGACGGGTTCACCTGACGGATTGTCGCACCCGAAAGGAAAAGCCTCGCACCGTTATCGCGCCTTCGCTGTTCATGTCTTTACCGCGTCCGGCGCCACGATCGCCTTTCTTGCTCTCACCGCTGCCATTGAACAGAAGATGGGGTTAGCCTTCGCTTGGCTCGGCCTCGCGCTTCTTGTTGACGGGATTGACGGTACATTTGCGCGCGCTTGGGCCGTTCAAAAATATGCTCCTCAATTATCAGGCGATGTGCTCGATCTTGTCGTCGATTATGTCACTTATGTTTTTGTGCCTGCTGTCATTCTGTTGATGAGCGGTCTCTATCCGCATTGGCTATTAGCCCTGCAGGGTGCGATTATTGTTTTGTCTGCTGCACTGTATTTTGCTTCAAACACAATGAAGACCAATGATTATTGGTTTCGAGGTTTTCCAGCAGTTTGGAATCTCGTTGTATTTTTGATCTTGGTGTTCCAACCCCCGGCTATTGCTACAACGATCGCTGTGATTTTGCTTGCGCTGGCGCAGGCTTCAAATTTCACCTTTGTTCATCCTGTTCGTGTGAAGATGCTTCGTCCACTGACGCTGACATTGTTGGGCGTATGGGTCGTCGCCGCTGTGATTGCCATCATCGAAGATATGAAGGTTGATCCAATCACTCAATGGGTGCTCGGCTTGATTGCGGTTTATTTCTTAGCGCTGGGACTCTTGCGACGGGAAAATCCTTAATTTTTATGTCTCGATCCGTGCGCCGTGTTCGAGAACACCATATTGTTTCAGTGCAATACGGATTTGTTCATTGGTATTTTTGAAGATCACATCGGTACCTTTTTTATGCAAGTGATCGATTATCGCCTTTAAGGAATGGGCACCCGTAATATCCAAAAGGGGGACGGAAGAACAATCGAGAATAAATCGCTTAGGACTTTCATTGATGCGATCGAGAACTTCCACAATCTCCGACGCCACGCCAAAGAAGAGCGGGCCTTCCATGCGATATGTGATCGTATCAGCGTCGGTGCTCAGTGGTTCTGTTATCTCAACACCGTTTACGCGCGTGGCTTCAGCCATGCGATGCATGAAGATGAAGGCCGAAAGTATAACGCCGACCGCGATCCCTTCGGTGAGATCGCGAAAGATTGTGAGGAGAAAAGTGGCAAGGAGAATTGCCGCATCAGGCCATGAACGTTTCAGAATGGAAATAAACTCTGCCCGCTCAGCCATATTCCAGGAAACGATTGCCAAGATAGCGCCCAAAGACGCCAGCGGAATGTAAGACGCAAGGGGCGCAGCGAAAAGAATAAGAAGCAATAGAACGAGCGAATGGATCATTCCTGCAACAGGACTCGTTCCACCCGCACGCACATTTGTTGCGGTTCGTGCAATCGTTCCTGTTGCACAAATACCGCCAAACAATGCCGTACCGATATTGGCAACGCCTTGTGCAATCAATTCCATATTTGAACGATGGCGGCGTCCCGTCATGCCATCGGCAACGACGGCGGAAAGGAGGGATTCAATGGCTCCGAGAAATGCGATTGTCGCAGCATCAGGAATGAGTGAGAGAAGACGTTCTGATGACGTTATCGGAATTTGCGGCATAGGTAATGAATTGGGAATACCTCCAAATCTTGTGCCGATTGTTTCAACAGAAAATCCGAACGGGCTGATGATGATGCTTAAGAGTGAGGCCAGTGCGATCGCGACTAAAAATCCAGGCCAATGCGGTTTAAACTTACGTAAACTTAAAATCACGACCGCAGAAAAGAGACTAATGATTATCGCCGAAGGTGAGATTGTATTCAATGCATGAAAGATCGCAGTGAGCTTCGGCACAAGTGCTGCGGGCTCACGTCCGGCAAGCGTAAGACCAAAAAGATCAACGATCTGACTTGAAAAGATAATCATTGCGATGCCGGCCGTGAAACCGACGAGAACTGGATGCGGAATATATTTGATATAAGATCCGAGCCTAAACATACCGAAGACGATCATGGCCAAGCCCGCCATGATGGTGGCCATCAGAAGCCCGTCATACCCTTGTCGTTCAATGATCGAGGCAACAACGACAATGAAAGCGCCTGCAGGGCCTCCGATTTGAAAGCGGCTTCCACCCAAAAGTGAAATCAGAAAGCCGCCGATGATCGCCGTCACCAAGCCACGATCAGGCGAAGCCCCAGACGCTTTGGCAATCGCCATGGACAAGGGAATAGCGACCATCGCGACGGTCAGACCTGAAACGGCGTCGCGCTTCAATCGATCCCACGAATAGCCTTCTTTGAAAACGCTTATTGTTTTCGGGATCAGATAATCGGACGGGCGAGTGGGCGTTGACATGAATGACCTCGAGGGGGAGATCCAATTTACAAATATCTTTTGTGTAATAGAAGTGTCGCTTGAAGCGGACCGAAACACAACTCAGAATGTCGGCCATTCATTCTAAAAAGGATCAAGTCTCATGACCAAGGCCATTCGTATTCACGCTCAAGGCGGCCCCGAAGTGATGTCCTATGAGGATGTGACTTTACCTCCACCAGGCCCCGGTGAAGTGCGTATCCGCCATCATGCGATCGGCGTGAATTTTCTCGATGTTTACTATCGAAAAGGCGTTTATCCCGCGCCTTCGCTGCCTTTCACCCCTGGCAATGAAGGGGCAGGGCAGGTGGTCGCTCTCGGTGAGGGTGTAAAGGGGCTCAAGAAAGGTGATCGTGTCGCTTATGTTTCGACGCTTGGGTCTTATGCAGAGGAACGCAATGTTGCGGCGGCCGCGCTGGTGCCGATCCCTGAAGGTATTTCTTATGCAACAGCGGCTGCAATGATGCTGAAAGGTTTAACGGCTCAATATCTCCTGCGCCGGACCTATCGGGTGAAGCCGGGTGATATCATTCTGAATCATGCGGCCGCAGGCGGTGTTGGTCTCATTCTGGGACAATGGGCCAATGCGCTTGGTGCGACCGTGATTGGAACCGTGGGTTCTGACGAGAAAGCGAAGCTCGCCAAGAAGAAAGGCGGCTGCCATCACGTCATCAATTACCGCACCGAAAATTTTGCCGAACGCGTGGCGGCAATCACCAAAGGTGAAAAATGCCATGTCGTTTATGATGGTGTCGGTAAAGATACATTCCCGATGTCGCTTGATTGCTTAAGGCCACTCGGAATGTTTGTAAGCTTCGGTAGTGCCTCCGGCCAGATTGACGCGTTTAATATCAATATACTTTCTCAGAAGGGGTCACTCTTTGCCACGAGACCCACACTCTTTGCCTATATCGCAAAGCGAAATGATCTTTTGCGCGGCGCACGTGAAATGTTTGAAATGATCGAAGAAGGTTATGTGAAAATCCCCGTTCATGCGAAAGCGAAACTCTCGGATGCAATTGACGTTCATCGCGCTCTTGAAAGCCGTGCGACAACTGGGGCAACCGTTCTTGTTCCTTGATCAATTGATAAAAAAACGCCCGCCAAATTCTGGCGGGCGTTCTCATTTCACTGTTAGAGATTACAAAACGCCAGAATTAGGCGCTCTGAATGCCCTTCACATACCAATCAATTGTTGCAAGCTCGCCCAATGACATGGCTTTGCCAGCGGGGACCTTCTCGGTGCCGTTCTGATCAAAGATTGGACCCTTGAACACGTCATAGGTGCCGTTCTTATAACCATCGATGATCTTGTTTGCGGCTTCTTGCACATTCTTCGGCACAATCGGATTGTAAGGCGAAATCACCACATCGCCTTCTTTGATGCCTTCCCAGAAATCTTCTGACTTCCAGCTGCCATCAAGCATCGCTTTCGCGCGTGCAATGTAGTGCGGGCCCCAGATGTCTTCGATCGCTGTGAGATGCGCCTTCGGAGCGAATTTCGACATGTCCGCGCCTTGGCCGAAACCATAGATGCCCTTCTGTTGGCAGAACTGAAGTGGTGCCGGGCTATCTGTGTGTGTGGCAATCACGTCGCAGCCGAGATTGGCGAGCGTCTGTGTGGCCGCTGTTTCTTTTGCCGGATCAAACCAAGTATCAATCATCACGAGTTTGGTTTGGATCTTCGGGTTCACGGCTTGCGCAGCGAGTGTGAACGCATTGACGCCCATCACGACTTCCGGAATCTTGAATGAACCAAGATAACCGATCACGCCTGACTTCGACATGTGGCCTGCAATTGTACCGGTAACCGCACGACCTTCATGGAAGCGTGCGTTATAGGTCGCAACATTTGGCGCGCGCTTGAAGCCCGTGCAATGTTCGAATTTTACATCAGGGAATTCTTTAGCGACTTCGAGAACCTGATCCATATAACCAAACGAGGTTGCGAAAATCAGCTTATTGCCTTGGCGGGCAAGATCGCGAAGGATCGGAATCGCGCTCGCATCTTCTTTGACGTTTTCAACAAAAGTCGTCTTCACTTTGCCGCCAAGTGCCTTTTCAAGCTCAAGTCGGCCCTTGTTATGCGCCCATGTCCAACCATAGTCGCCGACTGGACCTAAGAAAATGAAACCGATTTTCAAGGGATCGGCAGCCGAAGCCGATTGACCCAAAAGCGGCAGCGCTGAGGCAGCAGCGACAGCCTTCATTACGTCACGTCTTGTAAAATTTCCCATCATAACTCTCCTCGGTTGGTGGGACTCATCCATTCGGCAGAAACGGTTTGCCTAGACATGCGGGTTCCTTGCCGCTTCGCCCATCTCGTGAGGAGATGAAAGCTAAGACAGCAACCGCAATGAGATAGGGCATCGCTGCCCAAAATTGAGAGGGCATGATGGCATAGCCCGACGCCTTTGCGTAGAGCTCCAATGTCATCAATACCCCAAAGAAATATGCGCCCGCTAAAAGGCGTCCAGCACGCCATCCCGCGAAGACGACAAGTGCAAGCGCGATCCATCCGCGGCCTGCAGTCATTTGCTCGGCCCACATCGGTGTAATCACCATGGAGAAATTTGCACCGGCGATCCCCGCGATCGCGCCACCAAAGGCAATGGCTGCATAACGGATTGCGATCACCGGATAGCCGATCGAATGTGCTGAAAAATCATTCTCTCCAACTGCCCGCAATACAAGCCCCGCACGCGTCGAGGATAAAAACCATCCGATCGCAAAGACCAAGAAGAAGGCGAAATAGACAAAGACACTATGTCCAAAAATCACACGCCAAATCGGGTGTTGCGCGAGAGCGTCTGGGAAGGGGGGATCAAATGGTAGTGCCGCAAAGCCTGTATAATTGGTACCAATGAGTGATGACAACCCAATACCAAAGATTGTGAGTGCTAATCCTGTTGCCACTTGATTGGTACCAAGCGACAAGACAAGGACAGCAAAAATCATTGATGTCGCAACGCCTGCCAGAGCGGCTGCTCCAATTCCAATCCAGGGATTACTGAACTCAAACGCAACCGCAAATCCGGTAATGGCACCAACGAGCATCATGCCTTCGATGCCTAAATT
>RFZR01000092.1 GCA_009920595.1 Alphaproteobacteria bacterium
ACCTAAACGATCAAGCTGAACTTCTGTGTCTTCTGATCCATAACGAGACAAGAGATCAAGATTTTCAACGGGCAGGAAAAGCTTGTCACCACCCGCATAAAGAATTTCAACGCAATCATGCGGCGCACCGGCGACATCAATCGTTTTCAAACTAGAGAAACGCCCGATGCCATGATCGATATGAACGACAAGATCACCGGGGTTAAGGCTCGCCGCCTCTGCAATCACATCTTGTGCACGACGTGATTTTCGTGCCTTACGGATCAGTCGATCACCGAGAATATCCTGTTCACCAATGACAACGAGACTATCGGTTTCAAAGCCGCGCTCTAGCCCCCACACAGCAAGCGCCACCTGATTGGCCTTCAACGCAAGTGCATCTGAGTAACGCGATGTCAAATTTAAAGACTTTAAACCATGATCCGCCAAGACATGGGATAGTCTTTCGCGTGCGCCTTCAGACCAGGTCGCAACAATGACCCGTTTTTTCTGCTCAAGCTTTTCATTGATGAAAGCAACAACAGCATCAAAAACATTTTTGTTTTCGGTTTCGTCTTGACCCTCTAACTGCGCACGTTCAGCTGAAAAATTCCGACCCTGCCTTACGCCAAAATCGATTACGTCGTCGCGTGTCTCTTGTGCAAAAGGTGTGATGCGCATGAGAGGTTGTCGGGCGAGAAAAGTTTTAAATTCCCTCGCTTCGAGATGAAGCCGTTCGGGTTCGAGTGGCTTATAGGGCATGAGCCCTGCTTGCGTGGTTGTTAACGCATCACGCCGTGCTTCATAATGATCCTTAATCAGCGTAAGACGCTCCTCCGCGGCCTCTTCCACGAGTGGATCAAGAACCATAGGCACATCGGGGATATAATCGAATATCGTATCAAGACGCTCGTGAAACAACGGAAGCCAATGCTCAAGCCCGGCGACACGGCGACCCTCGCTGATACCTTCATAAAGAAGATCATCGCGACCGGGCGCACCAAATACCGCCACATAAGACTGGCGAAATCTTTTGATCGTCTCGGTGGTTAACTGCACTTCGCTCATCGGAACGAGATCAAGCGCGCGCAATTGTCCCGTCGTTCTTTGAGTCTCCGCGTCAAAACTTCTAATGGATTCAAGCGTGTCGCCGAAAAAATCGAGTCGTACGGGCAGAGGTAACCCCGGCGCAAAGAGATCGATGATCCCGCCGCGTACAGCATATTCACCTGTTTCACGCACTGTGGCCGTCTTCATAAATCCATTTGATTCAAGCCATAACGCAAGAGCCTTAGTATCAACGCGATTGCCGGGGGCTGCCGAAAAACTTTCCGATGCAATTTTTGATCGCGCTGTGACACGCTGCATCAAACCATTCGCGGTTAAAATTAAAACGCGCGCACGATCCTCCCCTGTTTTTGATCGCGCTAAGCGGGAAAGAACCGTCATCCGTCGCGCGACAATTCCAGCATGTGGCGAAACACGATCATAAGGCTGACAATCCCAATTGGGGAAACTTAAGACATCAAGATCAGGCGCGAGAAAAGACAGCGCGGCTTCCATTTGCGCTTGGCGCTGGCCATCACGCGCTACAAAGACAAGGGCGGCCGCATGATCCTGACCTTCTTGCGCAAAGCGACGCGCAAGATCGGCCACAATCAGTGCATCAAACCCGTCGGGCGCGGACGACAAAGTCAAAGACTTTGACGCTTTTAACCTGCCAATGATCTGATCAAATGGTTTTAACATTAAAAGAACGGATCAGAGATTGATTGGGGATGTGTGATCATGAAAATTCTTAAGACGGTGAAACATCTCATGATCAAATTCTGATGGCACGGGTTTTGAGTCGACAATCCAACTTAAAAGCTCTTGATCCTGATTTTCGCTTAACGCTTCAAAAAGATCGAGCTCTTGCTCAGAGAAGCCCGATAGATGCGCATCAGCAAATTGCCCCATAAGCAAATCCATCTCGCGCATACCGCGATGCCAACAGCGAAATAAAAGCCGCCGACGACGAGGGTCGAGATCCGCACTTGAAAGCGTCGTTCCGCTCATGACTTTGAACTCATTGAAAATGAGGCGTGTTGATAAGGCGCGATATCGCCACGCGTCCAACCCGCCTTCGTTTCATCAATAAAATCGTTGAGCCTTTGAGCGCGGATCGCTTCGCGTAAACCCGCCATCAATGATTGATAATAAGCGAGATTCATTCCTGTCAGAAGCATCATGCCCAAGATCTCTTCGGACTTCACAAGATGATGCAAATAGGCGCGACTATAAATGCGTGCGGGCTCCCATGAGCTTTCCTCATCAAGCGGACGAGGATCATCCGCATGGCGCGCATTTTTAAGGTTGATTTTTCCAAAACGTGTAAAGGCCAACCCATGACGCCCCGCGCGGGTGGGCATCACACAGTCAAACATATCGACACCGCGTCTCACACTCTCAACCGTCTCACACTCTCAACAATATCATCGGGCGTGCCGACACCCATCAAATACCTTGGCTTTTCTTGCGGCATATGAGGCTCAACCACCTCAATCATTCTGAGCATCACCTCTTGCGGCTCTCCCACCGCGAGACCACCAATCGAATAACCTTTAAGATTCATTGCCGCGAGTTGTTGAGCGGAACGCACACGTAACGCCTCAACCGCTCCGCCTTGCACAATGCCAAACATCGCTTTGCCGGGTTGATGGCCAAATTTCGTTGCACAGCGTTCAGCCCAGCGCAAAGAAAGCTCCATTGCCTTTTCAGTGTCTCGATCCGAACAAGGAAGCTTTACACATTCATCAAGCTGCATTTGAATATCAGATCCAAGCAGTCCTTGAATTTCTATCGAACGCTCCGGAGTCAAATCATAAGATGACCCATCAATATGAGAGCGGAAGGTTACACCCTGCTCTGAAATCTTTCTGAGCTTCGCCAGTGACATCACTTGAAAGCCGCCAGAATCTGTGAGGATCGGATGCGGCCAATTCATCATGTGATGAAGCCCGCCCAATTCATGAACGCGTTCAGCGCCCGGCCGCAACATCAAATGATAGACATTGCCGAGAACGATATCAGCGCCCAAAGCCCGCACCTCATGCGGATGCATGGCCTTAACCGTACCGGCTGTGCCAACAGGCATAAAGGCCGGTGTGCGGATTGATCCGCGAGGCGTCATTACAGCGCCGGTCCGCGCCGTGCCATCACGATGAGTGATTGAAAATGAGAAGTTTTCGGAAGGGGTCACTGGCTAGACTTGCTGATCTTCGCTGAACAAGAGGCAGGCATCGCCATAGGAGTAAAAGCGATAACCCGTATCAATCGCGTGTCTATACGCTTTCATAATCCTGTCTAGACCCGAGAAGGCCGAAACCAGCATCACGAGCGTCGAGCGGGGCAAGTGAAAATTTGTCA
Organism: Alphaproteobacteria bacterium; assembly: GCA_009920595.1. Lineage (GTDB taxonomy): Bacteria > Pseudomonadota > Alphaproteobacteria > Rhizobiales > Beijerinckiaceae > CAIUPE01. The sequence goes on from RFZR01000092.1 coordinate 3,388, forward strand.
AAAGCACATCTACGGCTCGAAATTTATATCCCGGCGTGATGAATATCGATGTATCCCCGCGCCAGGCGGCAAAAGTGCCATCCTCGCGGACAGCTGACTCAAGCAAGCGTAACGATGTCGTACCGATCGCCACTATGCGCTTGCCTGCTCTTCTCGCATTATTGAGCGCATTGGCGGTCTCTTGGGATATTTCTCCCCATTCCGCATGCATCTTATGATCGCGCGTATCTTCAACTTTGACCGGCAAGAACGTGCCAGCGCCAACATGAAGCGTCACCCGCATGATTGAAATTCCACATTCGTTCAGACGTTCAATCAATGCCGGTGTAAAATGTAACCCCGCCGTAGGTGCAGCGACCGCGCCGGCTCGATCGGCAAATATTGTTTGATAATCTTTTTTATCTTGCTCGTCTTCAGAACGTTTCGCTGCGATATAAGGCGGCAAAGGCATTTCACCCACTTGCGCGATCGAAGCATCAAGCTCAGCACCCGAATGGGAGAAGCGCAAGAGCACTTCACCACCCTCACCCTTAGCCTCAACATGGGCGTGAAGGGATGTTGACGCTCCATCCTGGTGTGTGAAGTGAATGATTTCTTGAAGAGCGAGTTTTTTTGCGGGGCGTACAAAAGCCAGCCATTGATCAGACGCTTCACGCTTATGCAGTGTTATCTCGATTTTAGCTTTCGCTTCGCCACGCGTTCGATACCCGGTGAGCCGCGCTGGGATCACTTTTGTGTCATTCACAACAACAACATCGCCCGACGAAAGCAAGGTTGGGAGATCGCCTATATAATGATCAAGAAAAGCTTCACCCCGCGACCGCACAACAAGTAGTCGTGCAGTCTCTCTTTTTTCGGCCGGACGAAGCGCTATGCGATCCGGCGGCAACTCGAAATCGAAATCATCGACACGCATTGCCGATTAACGCCTTCAAAATTTAGAGCGATACGACGCTCGCTTTGACGATGCTATCGGGATCGCGCACGGGCTCGCCACGCTTGATTTTATCCACATTGTCCATGCCGTCGACCACTTCACCCCAAACGGTGTATTGCCGGTCTAGGAAGCGCGCATCGTCAAAGCAGATGAAAAATTGCGAATTGGCGCTATCAGGATTGGCCGCGCGCGCCATAGAGCACGTGCCCCGCACATGGGGTTCCGGATTGAATTCCTGTTTCAAATTCGGATAGTTCGAACCGCCTGTGCCTGTGCCATGCGGGCACCCTGTTTGCGCCATAAATCCATCGATGACCCGATGAAACACGATGCCATCGTAAAAGCCTTCTTCTGCCAAACGCTTAATGTGAGCGACATGATTGGGCGCAAGATCGGGACGGAATTTGATCACCACTTTACCCTTAGTGGTTTCAAGAACGAGATGATCTTTGCCGGATTTTGTTTCTGCAGTTTTGGACGCAGGCTTTTTTGCTGCTGTGTCCTTCTTCGCGCCAGTCGCTTTTGGTTTGGAAGCCATAATCTCTTGATCCTTATTTTACGTCAGCCATTACATGCATACTTACTATTTTGTCCGGCGACTTCACCGTTCCGTTTTGAGCCTGATCACCTTTTTTGATTTTATCGACAAACTCCATTCCCGATACCACTTCGCCGAAAACTGTATATTTGCTATTCAAGAAAGGCGCAGGTTGAAAGCAAATGAAAAATTGCGAATTGGCTGAATTCGGATCATTTGACCGTGCCATACCCAGTGTTCCGCGATTGAAAGGTTGCGGCGTAAATTCGGCAGGCAGATTGGGAAGCTTTGATCCCCCCATGCCGGTGCCAGTCGGATCACCCGTTTGCGCCATAAACCCATCAATCACACGATGAAAAACGATGCCATCATAAAAACCTTGGCGAACCAGCGCTTTGATTTGCTCCACATGTTTTGGAGCGAGATCCGGACGCAATTTGATCACGACGCGACCATCTTTCAATTCAAGATAGATCGTATTTTGCGGATCAAGCGTTTGCGCGTGAGCAATGGTCACACCAAAGAGGAAAGCGAAGGCAAGGACGACAGCGCGGATCATGAAAGGCCCTTTTATAAGTGATGATGGACATTTCATCACAGAAGAAAATTAATGAGATTTAAATTTATCGAGAAGTTTTGTCGCCACATAGGGCGGCACGAAGTCGCGGATTTCGCCGCCCATTTTAGCAATTTGACGAACCAATGTGGCAGTTATGGGACGAACAGAGGGTGACGCGGGAATAAAAACAGTATGAATTTTTGGCGCCATAACACCATTCATGCCCGCCATCTGCATTTCATAATCAAAATCGCTGCCATCGCGTAATCCGCGGATCAAGAGCGTGGCTTCTGCACGTTTTGCCGCTTCCACGGCGAGATCATCGAAAGTAACGACCGATAAAACCGTTCCTGCTGAGCGCGCAATCGGATCACAGCTTTGAAGGATCATATCCTTGCGTTCATCGGCGGAAAACAAAGGGGTTTTACCCGGATGAATGCCAATCGCAATCGTGAGCTGATCCACCATTGCGCAGGCTTTCGCGATGACATCACTATGGCCGAGCGTCAAAGGATCAAAGGATCCTGCATAAAGGCCCCTGCGCAATTTCTGAGATGTCATCTCGTTCGATCCTTTCGGAAAAAACAATCTTTACGCATCATGCGCAGCTTGATCACCCGATCCCTCTGAGGTGTCGCCTTCATCCATGCCGTCATCGCTGATCCGTTCAACAGAGACAACACGTTCACCCTCTGCGGTGTTAAACACGGTGACGCCTTGCGTCGCACGGCCAGCGATACGAATGCCATCAACCGGGCAACGAATAAGCTGACCGCCATCGGTCACAAGCATGATCTGATCAGACATCTCAACCGGGAATGAGGCCACAAGTTTTCCATTCCGCTCATTGACCGCCATCGCAACAATGCCTTTGCCGCCGCGACCCGTGACCCGATATTCATAAGCAAGACTTCTTTTGCCATAACCATGCTCTGAAATCGTCAAGATGACTTGTTCGCGCGCTGACAATTCAGCGTAACGCTCTTGCGAGATCGCCGCATCGCCTGAAAACTCCTCATCAATCGGTGTCTCATCCTGCGTTGCTTCTCCTGAAACCGCGCGGCGCATTCGAATATAGGCCGAACGCTCTTCAGCTGTTGCATCCACATGGCGTAAAATAGCCATGGAAATCACATGATCATTTTTCGCGAGATTAATGCCGCGAACGCCGGTTGAATCACGACCCTTAAAGACACGCACATC
>RFZR01000093.1 GCA_009920595.1 Alphaproteobacteria bacterium
AGTATGTTCATGTCAACTTTACCTTCTTGGAACCTGAAAAAATGGACAAAAAGGCAAGAACAATGAATCTCCAAGAGGGAACGGGGGAACTACGTCAGGCCATTTTCAAAACAAAATCGAAAACTGCATTTAGCATGAACATCATTCAAAGCCCTTCGAATGGGCGATGTGGGGGAACTGATCTCGTATTCGAGCTGGGCAAATAACGAATACGTCAACGCAAAAAGCCCCGCATGAACAGGGCTTGTCGTAATCTCATGAAAAATCAACTGGTGCTGCCGGAGAGGATTGAACTCTCGACCTCTCCCTTACCAAGGGAGTGCTCTACCACTGAGCTACGGCAGCATTGGGCGCCATCCGATAATCGGCCCCAAAGAGCGGGCGACAAGCTGATCGCACGCGTGAAGCGGCGCGGGTATGCCATACGGGGTGCGGCGAGGCAAGCCACGGGGCCGCTGCAATGGCTCTAAGGCTTTCGGCTCTTCAACGCGGCAAGGGGATGACACCTCGAACAAGCCGTTGCGGGCTTGCCAAGTCGCGGCCAATCGGCCAAGAGGCATCATCCGGCGCAGACTTTACGATGATTGAGTGCGTTTAGGCTGTTGCCTTCCTTATTTTTACACTTTTCCTGTCCCAAATGCCAAAAGACATTCGGAAATCGCGATTTGAAGCTGCCGCGGCAGCTTTGCGTGAAAATTTGAAACGCCGGAAGGCCCAGAGCCGCGGTCGGGCGGAGCATGGGTCGGACCCCGGGCGGGAGTCGTCGGCCGGTCCTTCTGGCCATGAAACCGCCACCACCCCGCGCGATACGCCTTAAAAGACGAGACAAAGAAAAAGAGATCATGGATCGAATTAAGATCACCGGCGGTCGCCCGCTTGAAGGCATAATCCCCATCTCAGGCGCAAAAAATGCCGCGCTGCCTCTGATGATCGCGAGCATTCTCACGCGCGAAACTTTGACGCTGCATAATGTGCCGCGCCTCTCGGATGTGCGTTTGCTTATGCGCATTTTGGGCAATCATGGCGTTGATGCCGCGATCAGTGGCAAACGTCTCGGCCAATCCGAAGAGAGTGGCGAAACCATTACGCTTTCCGCGCGTGACATAGTGGACACCACTGCGCCTTATGAACTTGTCTCGCGCATGCGAGCGAGTTTCTGGGTCATTGCGCCAATGCTGGCGCGTATGGGGGAAGCGCGCGTGTCGCTTCCCGGCGGCTGTGCGATTGGTACAAGACCAGTGGATCTTCTTTTGATGGCGCTCGAAAAACTCGGCGCTGATATTGAAATTGATTCCGGCTATGTCATCGCCAAAGCGCCGAAAGGTTTGAAAGGCGGTAAAATCGATTTTCCGAAAGTCACAGTTGGTGGCACGCATGTCGCGTTGATGGCGGCAAGTTTGGCCGATGGCACAACGATTATCGACAACGCCGCGCGCGAACCGGAAATCACCGATCTTGCGGAATGCCTCACAAAAATGGGCGCGAAGATTGAAGGTGCAGGCACATCGCGCATCATGATTGAAGGTGTGTCACGTCTTGATGGTGCACATCACACAGTTCTGCCTGATCGTATTGAGACCGGCACCTATGCGATTGCGGTGGCGATGACGGGTGGCAATGTCTTGCTCGAAGGGGCGCGCGCTGATTTGTTGCAAAACGCGCTTGATCATCTTGAAAAGACAGGCGCAAAAATTGACAGAGAGCCCAATGGCATTCGTGTATCGCGTGCCCCAGGACTGCTCGCGCCTGTTGATGTTACCACTGAACCGTTCCCCGGTTTTCCGACCGATCTTCAAGCACAATTCATGGCCCTCATGACGCGGGCAAGCGGGCCGTCGCGTATTCATGAAACCATTTTCGAAAATCGTTTCATGCATGTACAGGAACTTGCGCGGCTTGGCGCGCAGATCAAGCTTGAAGGCGATGTGGCGATTGTCAAAGGTCAAAGCCGTTTGAAGGGCGCACCGGTTATGGCCACGGATTTACGCGCTTCTGTATCCTTGATTGTTGCGGCGCTCGTTGCCGAAGGCACAACCACGGTGAACCGTGTTTATCATCTTGACCGCGGCTTTGAAGCGCTTGAGAAAAAGCTCGGCCGGTGCGGCGCCGAAATTGAACGGATCTCGGGCGAAGGCTGATCCGATCCGCGTTATATCTCATACGTAGAGACCAAGGTCTAAATCAGAGACCAAACTCGGGATTTGCAGGCCGGGCCAAGGCATGATTTATGACCGCGATAGACGGAGCCCACGCCTTTTGGCGCGGGCAAGGAATGGTTCCAGCGATGAAAATGGCGGCCTTGGATGCGGAAGACCTGATCGTGCTGTCGAGCTTGCTCGAGGGCGCGCGGTTCAACGTGTCTGATATGACCTACCAATCGCGTGAACAGAGATTTGTAACCGTGCTCACGCGTAAAGACGATCCATCGCATTCTCCTTCAATTGCTGCGGGCCTCCATTTTGATCGCGTAACAAAGGTTCAATCCATCAGCCTGCCGCCACGCGGGTCAAACACCGCTCTCACTCTCATCGGCATTATGTTTAATCCGGCTGAACCTCCTTCTGGCCATGTCATTCTTGCTTTTGAAGGGGATATCGCCATCAAATTAACAGTTGAGTGTCTTGAAGTAGCGCTCTCCGATCTTTTGCCAAAGACCTGAAAGGGTATTGTTGTGGTCAAACGACTTAACTCTTCCGATCCGACTTTTGAAAAAGATTTCGTATCGCTTCTCGTGACCAAACGCGAAGTGTCGGAAGATGTTGATCACGCGGTTGCCGCCATCATTGCGGACGTGATCGCGCGCGGTGATGATGCGCTTGCCGATTATACAAAGCGCTTTGATCAGTTCGATCCAGCAACAAAAACTTTGCGAGTGAGCGAAGATGAAATCAATGCCGCAGAAGTCGCTTGTTCGAAGCCAGCGCTTGACGCGTTACGCGTTGCGCATGATCGCATCAAATCTCATCATACACGTCAAATACCCAAAGATGATCGCTACACAGATGCGCTGGGCGTTACGCTCGGTCATCGCTGGACGGCCATTGAAGCGGTGGGTCTTTATGTGCCAGGCGGCACGGCAAGCTATCCCTCTTCCGTTTTGATGAATGCGGTGCCCGCGCGCGTCGCCGGTGTGCCGCGCATTGTGATGGTGGTTCCCGCACCAAAGGGTGAGATCAATCCACTTGTTCTTGCGGCTGCAAAGCTTGCAGGCGTTGATGAAATCTATCGTATTGGTGGCGCGCAAGCCGTGGCAGCGCTTGCCTATGGCACAGCCATGATCAAACCCGTTGCGAAAATTGTTGGCCCCGGTAACGCCTATGTCGCCGCAGCGAAACGTCGCGTATTCGGAACAGTTGGCATTGATATGATCGCTGGTCCTTCCGAAGTCGTAATCATGGCGGATGAAAGTGCTAATCCTGATTGGGTTGCAGCCGATCTTCTTGCACAAGCGGAACATGATGTGGCTGCGCAATCGATTTTGGTCACATCATCTTCAAAGCTTGCTGACGCGGTTGAAAAAGCGGTTGATCATCAATTGAAATTATTGGCGCGCGGCGAGATTGCCGGTCGCAGCTGGCAGGATCATGGCGCGATCATCAAAGTGGCATCACTTAGAGACTCCATCGCGCTTGTTGATCGCTTAGCGCCCGAACATCTCGAAATCGAAGCAGATGATGCTGAACAACTTGCAGCAGCGATCCGCAATGCGGGCGCAATTTTTCTAGGCGCGCATACGCCGGAAGCGATTGGCGATTATGTCGGCGGGTCAAACCATGTGCTGCCCACCGCACGTTCCGCGCGCTTTTCGTCTGGGCTTGGCGTTCTTGATTTTATGAAACGCACATCGATTTTGTCTTGCACGCCGGACTCACTTCGCGCTTTGGCCCCTTCCGCTCTGGCTCTTGCTGAAAGCGAAGGACTCGGTGCCCATGCGCGCTCGGTCGCAATCCGATTAAATCTGGAGTGACGGCGGATTATGAGTCAGGATCCGAGACATCGCCTCGTTTCTGTGACGCTTGATGAAGCATCGATCGGTCGCGCCGGTACTGAACAGGAACATGAGCGCGCAATCGCCATTTATGACCTCATTGAATCTAATCAATTCATCATCCCAGATCATGACGGTGGGCCTTATTCTCTCATCGTAAGTCTCATCACCAATAAATTGGCACTTGAAATCAAAGATCAAGGTGGAGCGCCCGTTATCATTCATATCTTGTCACTCACGCCCTTTCGCCGTGTCATCAAAGATTATTTCTTGATCTGCGAAAGCTATTATAACGCCATCCGCTCTGCATCTCCTTCACAAATTGAGGCCATTGATATGGGGCGTCGTGGACTTCACAACGAAGCCGCGCAACTTCTCATTGATCGCCTAGAGGGCAAGATCACCATCGATTTTGACACAGCACGACGTTTGTTCACATTGATCTCCTCTTTGCATTGGAAAGGGTGAACACGCGTGGTGACGGAGCATCGCGGAAAAATTCAGGCAGTATTATTTGCCTGCGCGATGAATGCGATCCGGTCTCCCATGGCAGAAGCCATTGCCAGACATTACTTTGGTAAGACCCATTTCATTCAATCCGCGGGCATCCGCAAAGGCGACATTGATGGATTCACGGTCGCTGTTCTTGCCGAAATCGGCATTGATGCCAAAGATCACAAACCCCATACGCTTGACGAGCTCGCCGAATGGGAGGGACTGAATTTCGATTTGATTGTTACCTTAAGTCCTGAAGCGCATCATACCGCGCTAGAACTCACACGCACGCTTGCGGTTGATGTCATCTATTGGCCCACGATGGATCCATCCATGATCGAAGGCAGCCGCGAGGAAAAACTTGAAGCCTATCGCGCGGTGCGTGAAAAACTGACCGAACAAATTCTTGGCTTGCTCAGATAGTTGCGCCTATTCGCGTCTCAAGACGCGATCAATCAGCCAATCGCCCCATGAATTTGTTTTAAATTCACGCTCAAGTGCGGAAGGATCATAAATCGTTTCAACCCAGGTTTGAAACGAAATGCCTTTTTCCAATCCCTCACGACGATAGCGTTCAAAAAATTCATCAAGAATGCCCGTCTTGGCAAATTTGAAATGGCCATAACGCCAAGAAAGTTGGCGAAGCGCTTCATCAAGCGGGCGTTTTTCATGAACAAGCAAATAAAGTGCGGACATAAAGCCCGCGCGATCTGCACCTGATTTGCAATGCGCGAGCGCCGGATATTCAAGACTCTCAAAAAACTTTGCTGCCGAGGCGATCCGCTCGCGATCCGGTGCGCCGCGCGAGCGCAGCACAAAATCGACAAGGACCAGCCCTTTTGATTCGCAGACCTCACGCTCGAGTGGCCAAGAGCCGAATTCACGACCACCACGCAGATTGACGATGGTCTTGATCCCGTCCCGCGCCGCCTGCCGCAATTGTCCGGGCGTGGGCTGGGCCGCGCGCCAGAATTTGTGCGAAACGGGGTGTAAATTGAGATAAATGAAGCGAAAAATGCCGTGATCGACAAAAACCATATGCACCCATGCGCGGAAACGCCGCCAAAGCGTATTCAGCGGCTTGTTCCAGCGGGCAACGCTGCGGCGTCGCCGTTGTTCTCGCTGTTCTTGAGTGCTCAATTTCATCGTAAAAAAACGAAAACCTGCCGAAATGGGGGCGGAACCAGGCTCGATTGCCTTAATTTCGTGCCAAGTGTCTATCAGGCAGAAGGGGGCGCGGCAAGCAAGCATGGTTTTTTCTGGAGCCGAGACATGCTATGACGCGCCCATTCGCATCGAACCGGCACAGACTGACTGAGGGAATTCCCATGACCTATCTCGACTATGGTGCGCTTCAACAGGCACCCCTTCAGACCGACCCGTACGACTATCTGATTGTCGAGAATTTCGTGAAACCGGAAAAATTCGCGGAGGCCATGGCCGATTTTCCCGATGTGCCGGGCCCGGGTTCCCATCCGCCGTCCGAATTAAACATCTCGGGCCGTTTCCGCGCGCTGCTTGATGAATTGCAGGATGAAGCCTTCCGCAAGGCGATTGAAGAGAAATTCAAAATTGATCTCACGGGTCGCCCGACCATGTACACCGTCCGTGGTTTCTTGCGCAAAAATGACGGCTCGATTCACACCGACAGCGAAACCAAAATCATCACCGTTCTTCTCTATCTCAATGATAATTGGAGCGTTGATGGTGGACGTTTGCGTATTTTGCGTTCAGGCACCGACCTTGAAGATTATGTGGCTGAAGTGCCACCATCGAATGGAACGCTTCTCGTATTTCGCCGCTCCGACAATTCGTGGCATGGGCACAAGCCTTTCGAAGGTCAACGCCGCGTGGTGCAGATGAATTGGGTTCTGGATGAGGATGTCGTCAATCGCGAACAACGCCGCCACAGTGTTTCGACGCGCTTCAAGAAATTGAAGAATTTCTTCACCGGTCGTGCAGCATAAATCCACGCTTTGCCTGACATCAAAAAGCAAAGCGCGTTAAGCGGGCGTAGTTCAGTGGTAGAACGACAGCTTCCCAAGCTGTATGTCGAGGGTTCGATTCCCTTCGCCCGCTCCATATTT
>RFZR01000094.1 GCA_009920595.1 Alphaproteobacteria bacterium
CAGGTGAAGATGTGTTTGTCGGCAATGATGATGCCTTCTTCGCCGCACCCGGAAGTGAGGCGTCACTCGCGTTTTTGTTGAAGGGGCATCCTGATGCGACTTTGGTTGCCGGCGCGACTGATATAGGTCTGTGGATTACCAAAGGTCTCCAAGATCTTAAGAAAATCATTTGGCTTGGACGTATTCGTTCCTTAGCCACGATTGAAGAAACGGAAACGAGTTTGACGATTGGGGCGTCGATCACGCATCAACAGGCCTTGCCACGTTTGGCGGCGATTGATCCCGATATTGCTGAACTCGGGCGTCGCTTCGGATCAACGCAAGTGCGGATGTCTGGCACCGTTGTTGGTAATATTGCCAATGGTTCGCCGATAGGCGATTGGCCGCCGGTGTTTATTGCATTAGGGGCGGTGCTTGAATTGCGCGAAGGATTCTCCAGCCGTAAATTACCACTTGAAGAATTCTTTATTGCTTATCGCAAGCAGAACCGTGAGCCCCAGGAATATCTGCGCCGCGTCACGATTCAAAAGCCTGGTCCCGATGATCATATTCGCGTGTTCAAAGTGACGAAGCGCCGCGACGAAGATATCTCAGCTGTGATGGGCGCATTTAAAGTGACTGTTAAGGGCGATGTCGTCACCGAAGCGCGAATTGCCTTTGGAGGCATGGCGGGTATTCCGAAGCGCGCGCATAACGCGGAGCGCGCGATTATCGGGGCATCGATAAAAGACATTGCCACCTGGCGCGCTGGTGCTGAAGCGATCGAACGGGACTTTGAGCCTCTGTCCGATCATCGTGCCTCTGCTGAATATCGCATGCGCGTCGCACGTAATCTTGTGATCAAAGCCTTGGCAGAGATTGCGGGCGTGCCCTCAACCACCACACGTATCTTTGCGCATCGCGAGGCAAGTCATGCCGCTGAATGACCCTGTCACGCGTTATCAAGGTCAAGCTCTTCCGCATGACTCGGCTGAACGGCATGTGAGTGGCCGAGCGCTTTACATTGATGATCTTCCCGAGCCCGAAGGTATTTTACATATCGCGCTCGGTGGCTCACCGGTCGCGCGCGGCAAGATCATATCGCTTGATGTTCGTGACGTGCGCGCCGCACCCGGCGTTGTCGCCGTGATCACGGCATCGGATATTCCTGGCAAGAATGATGTCTCACCCGCGATGGGCGATGATCCAATGTTCGCATCGGATCGAGTTGAATTTGTTGGCCAAGCTTTATTTGCTGTTGTTGCGCATTCGCGCGATGCGGCGCGTCGCGCCGTTCGCTTGGTGAAGACGGTCATCGAAGAAGAAAAGCCTTCTGTCACCGTTGAGGATGCGCTTGAGCGCAATGAAACTGTTTTGCCTGATTATGCTTTTGGTCGCGGTGATGTGGCTGAGGCGTTCTCTTCGTCGCCGCTTCAGCTTGAAGGCTCTTTTAACATTGGTGGACAAGAGCATTTCTATCTTGAAGGGCAAGTGGCCCTCGCATTGCCCGGTGAAGGGCAGGAGATGCATGTCTATTCGTCAACGCAACATCCAACTGAAGTTCAGCATGTTGTCGCGCGTATTCTGGGGGTGCCCGATGCCTTCGTGACCTGCGAAGTGCGTCGTATGGGTGGTGGTTTTGGTGGCAAAGAAAGCCAAGCTTCGCAATGGGCAGCAATTGCGGCCCTTGCTGCACGGATCACCGGCAAGCCTTGTAAGATCAGACTTGATCGTGATGATGACATGATGATGACCGGCAAGCGTCACGAATTCCGTGTTGATTGGAAAATCGGTACCAATGAGGCGGGTCACATCAAGGGCGTCGATCTTTCGCTTCTCGCGCGATGTGGCTATTCAGCAGATCTCAGTCAAGGCGTTGTTGATCGCGCGATGTTTCATTCCGACAACGCGTATTTCATGCCGGTCGTAAACATCTCTTCGCGCCGGTTGAAGACGAATACAGTTTCTAATACCGCATTTCGCGGGTTCGGCGGGCCACAAGGGATCTTGGCGATTGAACGCATCATCGATGCTATCGCAAGCGCTACGGGTCGTGATCCGCTCGATATCAGAAAAGAAAATCTCTATCGGCCTGAGGGGGCGGTGACGCCCTATGGTATGCCCGTTGAAGATTTCGATATCGGTCAGGCGTTGATTGAACAGCTCGAAACCGACTCGAATTATCGCGAGAGACGCAAAGCGATTGATGCGTTTAATCAAGACTCACCCTTGATCCGTCGTGGGCTCGCCCTCACACCGTTGAAATTTGGTATTTCCTTTACGCTTACCCAACTCAACCAAGCGGGCGCACTTGTTCATGTTTATTCGGATGGCTCCGTCCATCTCAATCATGGCGGAACGGAAATGGGGCAGGGCCTCTTCCAAAAGGTTGCGCAAATTGTGGCTGATGAATTCGGCGTCTCTATCGACCGCGTTCGGATTACGGCGACGACAACCGGCAAGGTTCCGAATTCTTCCCCAACTGCCGCTTCATCTGGTTCTGATTTGAACGGCATGGCGGCCTTGATTGCTGCCCGCGCGATCAAGAAGCGCATAGCGGAATTTCTCGCTTCATCGCGTGGCGTCTCTCTTGAGGCCGTTCACTTCGTTGATGATCATGTCTTGGTTGGCGATCACCGTCTATCTTTTGCCGAAGCGGCAAAGACCGCGCATCAAGCCCGTATTCATCTCTCGGAAGCGGGTTATTATAAAACGCCAAAAGTTGAATGGGACCGTGCTCAGGCACGCGGTCGTCCTTTCTATTATTTCGCTTATGGCGCGGCGTGCAGTGAAGTCGCGATTGATACGCTCACAGGTGAAATGAAGCTCGAGCGTGTGGATATTCTTCATGATGTCGGGCGCTCACTCAACCCGGCTCTCGATATCGGTCAGATCGAAGGCGCCTTTGTGCAAGGTATGGGCTGGCTCACAAGTGAAGAGCTTGTCTATGACCAGAAAGGTCGTCTGCGTACCCATGCGCCTTCGACCTATAAAATTCCGGTTGCCTCAGATATCCCTGAGCATTTCAATGTGCGTTTGTTTGATGGCGCTAATCGTGAAGATACGGTGTTTCGCTCGAAGGCCGTTGGTGAACCGCCCTTGATGTTGGGTATCTCTGTTTTCTCAGCCATTTTGAATGCGATTTCATCTTTGAAACCGGGGGCGCAAGTCCCGCTTGATGCACCAGCAACGCCTGAGCGCATATTGAAAGCGGTTCAAGCGCTTGGCGGTGGTGGTGGGTTTTAAAAAATGACCCTCTACGCCCTTTATGATCGCGTTCGTGAGCAGCTCGTAATTGATGATCGTGTTGCGCTTGTGACGATTAAAGCCGCGCGTGGCTCGACGCCGCAAAAAGCGGGCGCGAGCATGATGGTCACGAAAGAGGGTGCAATTAGCGGAACGATTGGCGGCGGAGCATTTGAATATGCTGCTATTCAAGACGCGATAAGATTTATGGCCTCTGGTCAAATTGGTGATTTTCAAAAGCTCTATCCGCTTGGTCCTGATTTGGGTCAATGCTGTGGCGGGTCTGTTGAAATTGAAACTTCGATTTTTTCAAGAGAGACGAGTGGTGAGATTGCGATACGGCGTGCAGCTCTTGAATCAGAGAAGTTAACGCCTTTGGCGCTCTTTGGCGCGGGCCATGTCGGGCGTGCGGTTGTGATTGCGTTGGCATCATTGCCCTTCCAGGTCACTTGGATTGATGAACGCGAAGGCATTTTCCCCGATGCGGTTCCACGCAATGTCACGGCATCGCAAATTGAAGATCCGGTGAAAATGATCGCTGCACTTCCCCAGCGCTCATATTGTCTTATCATGACTCATTCGCACGCGCTGGATCTCGCTCTCGTCGATGCCGCGTTGCGACGTGATGATCTCGAATATATTGGCCTTATTGGTTCATCAACGAAACGAGCGCGTTTTCATTCGCGCTTGCGGCAGAGTGGCGTTAGCTTAAGCGCGCTTTCACGGATGGTTTGTCCGATTGGGTTGCCCTCTCTTTATGGTAAAGATCCAGCTGTCATAGCCGCGTCTGTCGCGGCTGATTTGTTGATCCGTCGGCAATCCGCGCAAACTGATTTAGACATCAAGCCAAATAAAAAACAAGAAAAACGATTGGCTATGATTTGAGAGCGTCATAATAATTTTTGAGGCAGGTGGTTGATGACTGATGACGAAAAATTTCTCGCGCGCGCAATTGCTCTTTCGCGTGAACGTATGGAAGCGAATGAAGGCGGTCCCTTCGGCGCGCTGGTGGCGCGCGACGGCATCATTCTCGCTGAAGGCTGGAACATGGTGACGTCTTCGAATGATCCGACGGCTCACGCTGAGGTGAGCGCGATCCGTCGCGCCTGCACGGCGGTTGGTCATTTCGAGTTGAAAGGTGCCACGCTTTATACAAGCTGCGAGCCTTGCCCTATGTGTTTGGCATCCGCCTATTGGGCGCGTGTTTCACGCATTGTTTATGCGAATACGCGTGATGAAGCCGCAGCCATCGGTTTTGATGATGCCTTCATCTATGATGAAGTGCCAAAGGATCCTGCCGCTCGAAGCCTACCGATGGAGCATCATCCCCGTGATGACGCGCGCGCTGCTTTTGCTGCATGGGCGGCAAAGCCCGATAAAATTCGTTATTGAGGATCAATCATGACCGCGTTTGCGCTTGACTGGATCAATCTTGCGATCAGATGGTTTCATATCATTGTGGGGATCGCCTGGATTGGAGCGAGCTTTCATTTCGTCTGGCTCGATTATTCTCTGCGTGCGCGCGAAAATATGAATAAGGGCGTTTTTGGTTCGTCATGGCTTGTTCATGGCGGTGGCTTCTATCATGTCGAAAAATATTTGGTGGCGCCGCCAAGTCTGCCCGCAGATTTGCATTGGTTTAAATGGGAAGCCTATCTCACCTTCTTGACAGGCTTTGCACTGCTGATTGTGCAATATTATTGGAACGCATCGGTCTATCTTGTTGATCCGAATATCTATGCGATGACGGGCACGAAGGCGATTGTGATCTCGGTCTTGTCGCTTCTTGCCGGTTGGATCGTTTATGATCTTTTGTGCCGGTCAACGCTTGGAGAACACACAGGTTATTTAGCGCTTGCTGTTTTCATTTTGATCACCGGTGCGGCTTACGGGTTCTCGCATGTCTTTTCAGGACGCGGCGCCTTCATTCATGTCGGCGCGATGGTGGGCACCATCATGGCGGCAAATGTGTTTCGTGTGATCATTCCCAATCAGAAGAAAGTCACAGCCGCGCTTCTTGCGGGCGAAACACCTGATCCGAAATATGGCAAGATTGGCAAGCAACGTTCACTCCATCCCATCCTCATGGCTCGTTGTGGCGTTGATTGTTTTGTCCGGTGGTATGATCCGGCATTTCTTTAATCGCGTTGATGCGGGTGATGCGGCGACAAAAGTCTTTTGGACTTTACCTTTGGCGCTTCTGGCTTTGGCGGTTGCGATTTGGTGGACGGCGCCGTCTACAAAATCCGTTTCGCAGAAAGTCAGCGATGCGCAAGTGCTCGCCATCACGGCAAAACATTGCACAATGTGTCATCAAGCCCAACCCACTCACGAAAGTTTCAAAGGCGGAGAGCCGCCCAAAGCGGTGATGCTCGATACGATTGAAAATATCAGAAAAAATGCGCAACAAATTCTTGTGCAAGCTGTTGATGGGCGGGTGATGCCCCTCGGCAATGAAACAGGCATGACCGATGAAGAACGCGCGAAGCTCGGCGCGTGGATTGCCGCTCAATGACTGAGCCTCTCACGCTCGCACAAGTGAACGCACTGACGCGGGAAGAATTTATTGCGCAATTTGGTGATATTGCCGAGCATTCATCATGGGTGGCTGAGGGCGCGGTCAGTTCGCGTCCATTTTTGTCTCATGACTCACTCGTTGATGCGTTTCAGCAAAGCGTGTTGACGGCTCCCCAATCAAGTCAAGACGCCTTGATCTTAGCGCATCCCGATCTTGCTGGGCGTGCTGCAAAGGCGGGCGATCTGGCTGAAGAATCCCGACGCGAACAAAAGGGTGCAGGGCTTGATCGTCTCACCGAAGATGAGTTCAAGCGCTTTCATCAATTAAATGATCTTTACCGTGCGCGCTTCGGCTTTCCGTTTATCTTTGCCGTGTCAGGCGCTACCAAATTTCAAATTCTGGAATCTTTTGAGATGCGTGTTGGCGGCACAAAGTCCGAGGAGCGCTTGACCGCGCTCGCGCAAGTTTTACGCATCATCCGCTTTCGCCTCGAGACGCGGGTCAAAGGTTAAATCGCGTCTCTTGTTCTCTTTAGCCGCTATTGAATTTTAGGCGGAGCCAAGAGGTCAATGGCGGGCATATCGCCGGTTGCAGGTGCGAGTTGGAATTGTTCCATCGCTTTCTTCTCATCGATGATCACCGCGCCATCCTTGTAATGCATGACCATTTGCGGGAACGCAATCACAAGGCCGACCATGATCAACTGAATGATCACGAAGGGCACAGCCCCCCAATAGATTTGCTCGGTCGTTACCGGCTCCATACTGCGCTTGGTAAGCTTATCGATATATTTCGATTTTGGCGCAACGGAGCGTAAGAAGAAGAG
>RFZR01000095.1 GCA_009920595.1 Alphaproteobacteria bacterium
GTCACGCTTGAGAATGGGGAGAAGCGTGGCGTTGATACACAAGTTTACACAACACATGAGATCGAGCGCATTGGTCGCGTGGCGTTTGAAATGGCCCGCAAGCGCAAGAACAAAGTGACATCATCCGAAAAGCGCAATGTGATGCGTTCGGGCGTGTTGTGGCATGAAGTGATGTCGGCGCTTCATAAACGCGAATATCCGGATGTGATGCTGGAGCACCAACTTGCCGATGCGCTCGGCATGCAGCTCGTGCGGTGGCCGAAGCAGTTTGACGTCATCGTCACCGACAATCTCTTCGGCGATATGCTTTCAGATGTTGCTGCCATGCTCACAGGTTCGCTGGGCATGTTGCCGTCAGCCGCACTTGGCGCGACGAATGAGAAGACCGGCAAACGTAAAGCGATGTATGAACCCGTGCATGGTTCCGCACCGGATATTGCTGGCAAAGGCATGGCCAACCCGATTGCGATGTTTGGCTCTTTTGCCATGACATTGCGTTACTCTTTCGGCATGACAGAGGCAGCCGACAAGTTAGAGAAGGCGATTTCTGATGTGCTCGATCAAGGCTTGCGCACGAAGGATATCGCTGCTGCAGGTCAAAACGCTGTGGGTACATCCGAGATGGGTGATGCCGTATTGAAGCAACTTCAAAAATTAGCGGGCTAAGAGAAGAGCATGGCGCTCCCTGTATCACGCGACGCCATCATCGAGGCGCATCAACGTATCGCGCCCTATATCCGGCGCACACCGCTCATGAAATTGAACGATCGTGCCTTTGGTCTCGAATGTGCGGTGACGTTCAAACTTGAATATCTGCAACATGCCGGCAGTTTCAAATCGCGCGGTGCGTTTAATACATTGATCAAGAAGGCAACGCCCCAAACAGCGGTTACCGCTGCATCAGGTGGTAATCATGGTGCGGCTGTCGCTTTTGCTGCGCGGGCTCTTGGATTGCCTGCTAAAATTTTTGTGCCGGAAATTTCGGCGCCGATTAAAGTGGCGACCATTCGTAATTTTGGTGCTGAAGCCATTGTCGGCGGCGCGATCTTTGACGACGCTTATGCGGCATGTCTCGATTATCAAAAACAATCTGATGCGCTTCTCGTCCACCCTTTCGACGCGATTGAAACGCTTGAAGGGCAGGGCACGATTGGGAAGGAATGGGAGGAGGATGGTTCACTCCCCGATACGGTTTTGATTGCGTGCGGTGGTGGCGGTTTGGTTGGCGGTATTGCTTCATGGTGGCATGGACGCGTCAAAATTGTCGGTGTTGAGCCCGAAGGGTCGCGTTGTCTTCATGCAGCGCTTGAAGCGGGCGCGCCCATTCCCGTAGATATAAAATCTGTTGCAGCCGATTCCTTAGGTGCACGCACCGTTGGTCGTTACGCCTTTGAAATTGCCAAACACGCAGTTGATCATGTCGCGCTTGTTGATGATGCCGCCATTCGCAGCGCCCAACAAATTTTGTGGCGTGACTTCCGCATCATGAGTGAGCCGGGAGGCGCCGCTGCTTTGGCCGCTTTGTTGTCGGGTGTTTATAAACCTAAACAGGGTGAACGTGTCGGCGTGTTGCTCTGCGGTGCCAATGTTGATCCGGCCACGGTGGTTTCATGACCCATAATTTTCCGCAACGTTTGCAGGACGGCTATCGCGCCTTTGTTGAAGGACGTTTGCCACGCGAGCGCGAGCGTTTTGAAGATCTCGCAGCGACAGGCCAAAAACCTGAAATCATGGTGATTGGATGTTGCGATAGCCGCGTGTCACCAGAAGTAATCTTTGATGCTCGCCCGGGTGAGCTTTTTGTCGTCCGCAATGTTGCCAATCTTGTACCGCCATTTGAAACAGGCGGACAATTTCATGGCACATCTGCGGCGCTTGAATTTGCGGTACAAGCGCTCCGTGTGAAACATATTGTTGTGTTGGGTCACGGACGATGTGGCGGCATCCGCGCTTATGCCGATGAGCAATCGCAACCACTTTCGCCTGGCGATTTTATCGGAAAATGGATCAGCCTGATTGATCCGGTGGCAGCAAAACTTGGTGCACGCACAACAGATTCGTTTGATGATTATGTTGAGAAACTCGCTCAAGCGTCCATTGAGAATACGCTCAATAATCTAATGACATTTCCCTGCGTGAATATTCTTGCCGGCAGAGGCAAGATTCGCTTGCATGGCGCCTATTTCGATGTGTTCTCTGGTGCGCTGAGAATTCGCAATCCGGAGACAGGCATTTTCCACGCGGCCATCGACGAAGTGCCCGGCCGCGTGTCGCTCTTTCATGCGGCAGGTGCTTAAGCTTTTGCTTTCAACAATTTGCGATTGTTAAGCGCTTCAGCGATTTGAATGGCGTTCAACGCCGCGCCTTTGCGCAGATTGTCGGAGACGCACCAGAAGGCAAGACCGTTTTCAACGGTCGAATCTTCGCGGATGCGCGAGATGTAAGTCGCATCTTCACCCGCCGCTTCATGCGGCGTGATGTATCCCCCCGGTTCACGCTTGTCGATGACAAGGCAACCTGGCGCCGAGCGTAGAATGGTGCGTGCTTCATCTGCAGAAAGCGGCTTTTCCAATTCGATATTCACCGCTTCCGAATGCGAGATAAACACCGGCACGCGCACGCATGTCGCGGTCAGTTTGATTTTTGGATCGAGAATCTTTTTTGTCTCGACCGTCATCTTCCATTCTTCTTTGGTGAACCCGTCTTCCATAAACACATCGATTTGCGGAATGAGATTGAAGGCGATGCGCTTCGGGAATTTCTCGAGCTTCACTTCGCTGGCTGAAAAAATCGCACGCGACTGGTTGAAAAGCTCATCCATCGCGTCCTTGCCGGCGCCCGATACGGATTGATAGGTTGAGACCACAACGCGCTTAATGGTGGCGCGGTCATGAAGCGGCTTTAAGGCCACGACAAGTTGAGCTGTCGAGCAATTGGGGTTGGCAATGATGTTGAGCCGCTTTTCGTCCTTCATAAAAGACTCAAGCACATGCGCATTCACTTCCGGCACAACAAGCGGCACGCGCTCGTCATAACGCCAGCAGGATGAGTTATCGATCACAAGGCAGCCCATCGCACCGATTTTCGGCGACCAGTCTTTCGACACACTCGAGCCCGCCGACATCAAGCAGATATCGGTTTTCGAAAAATCATGATGTTCAAGATTCTGCACTTTCAGAATTTTGTCGCCATAGGACACTTCCGTGCCGAGGCTGCGTGCGGAGGCCAGCGCGATAACTTCATCGGCAGGAAAAGCGCGCTCGGCCAGAATGGAGAGCATTTCACGACCCACATTCCCCGTGGCGCCGACAACTGCGACCTTGAAACCCATTTTTGAAATCCTTGCTGCTTGAACTCTTGATCCGCTCCCCTGATGACACCCGGCGGGTGGTTTGGCCTCATCCCCTTACCGGGGGGAGAGACCGGAGCAGGGAGCCGTTATGCGCGCGTTTTCACGCCGCCGGTTTTGGCGGTTTTCGATGTTTTGAGCGAAAGGGTCTGCGCGAACAAATTCATAAGGCCCGTCACAAATAAAAAGATGACGCCGCCAGAAATACTGATCTCGTCGCCTTGTCAATCGCTGCTTCTGGCAGGGCGCGTTGCATCGGAGGCACTCGACCCTGCAAGAGCGATCCGTTATCACCCCTAGACATTTTTATAAGGTCCTTGCTTTTGTCTTCGCCCGCTTCCTCCAGTCTCCTCTTGCGCGCTGCGCCCATCATTTTCGTTGCCATTTGGTCAACAGGTTGGGTCTCGGCACGTTATGGCGCCGATTATGCTGACCCCCTGACTTTTTTATCCTTGCGCTTCGCTTTGGCTTTTTTGGCCATGGCCGCAATTGCTTTTTTCAGTCAGGCGCAATGGCCCAAGGGACGTGCCGCACTTCATGTGATGGTGTCGGGCGTATTGCTTCATGCGCTCTATCTTGGCGGCGTATGGTATGCGATCGCGCATGGCGTGCCTTCAGGCATTTCAGGATTAATCGCCGCGATTCAACCGATCCTGACCGCCGCGCTTGCGCCGCTTTTGCTGCGGGAGCGCATTGGTATTTTGCAATGGCTCGGCATTGCCGCGGGATTTGTCGGCATCGCTTTGGTGCTCGAACCGAAAATCATAAATGTCGATCTCGATCATCTAAACAGTGTGGTTGTTCCCCTGGCGATCAATGCTTTCGCGATGGTCTCTGTGACGGCGGGAACATTTTATCAAAAACGCTTTATCCCGCAGGGCGATTTGAGAAGCATCACGGCGGTTCAATATATCGGTGCGTTTTTGGTCGTTACACCCATCGCATTAATGACCGAACCTTTGCATGTGAGCTTTACGCTCGGCTTTTGGCTTGTCATGGCCTGGTCAGTCTTTGCTTTATCGCTTGGTGCGATTGGGCTGCTCCTATTGTTGATCCGCCGCGGTGCCGTATCGCGCGCGGCCGCATTGATTTATCTTGTGCCGCCAAGCGTTGCGATTGAAGCCTATTTCGCTTTTGGCGAAACGATGATCCTCACGCAAATGTTGGGAATGGGCTTGACCGTTGTTGGCGTGGCGTTGGCAACAAGACGTTGACCCGTTTCGATCTATGAAACGAGTTCCGTAAATTTCCTGATGGTCGGAACGATGACCCCTGAGAGATGATTATCTCTTAGCCTGTGCAATTGCGCGCAAGATTCTGTGACTTTTAGGAAAAGAGTTTGTAATGGGGATCCCTCTTCTCTCTGCCGGCACCCATGTTCTTATTGGTGACGGTAAAAAAGCTTTTATCCTCTTCAATGAAGGAACGGCCGAGCGACCGAGTCTCACGGTTGAAACCATTCTCAATCATCCCGATCTTCCCACACGCGATTTGGGTGCAGCACGTCCTGGTCGTGCCTTTGAAAGCGTTGGAGCCCGACGCTCATCAATGGAAGAGACAGATTGGCATCAAAGAGCAGAAGATCAATTCATACATGATGTGATGGTGCATCTTGTTGATTTGGATAAACGCGAAAAATTGAGAAAGCTCGTTCTGGTGGCGCCGCCGCGCGCGATGGCCGAGCTCCGCCGCGTGTTGCCATCCTCTTTCGCTTCACGCATTACCGCCGAGATTACAAAAGATCTGACAAATCATTCCGTGACCGCGATCACTGAATTATTGCAAGCTGAAGAACCGCTTTTCTAACGCGATTCAATTTCCTGCATCACTTCGTTTCGACGCCAGAAAAAGGGCTTCCACGGCGGATCATAAAAGGCATAAGTGGCTTCACCTTTTGGTTTTAAAGATTTCTTTTTGATCATTGCTGCAAGCTCTTCACGACGCGCGTTCAAATTTCCTTCTGTCCAGAGTCCAGAAAATTTGAGAACCGCTACGCGGCGACTTTTGATTTGTTTGAGCGCAATTCTTTCGTCATCGGGCTTTGGCAATGAACTCATAGTGACAGGGGCTGTCATCGCAATTTTTGATTGCGATGTGTTGCCTCCAAAAATATAGCCGGCAAGTATACGAAAACCGGCGCTTACGGCGCTGTCGCGCTCGCCTTCAGTGATCACTTCAGCCACAATATAGGGGGCATAATCGCGCAGCTCAAAATCACCCTCCTTTGCGATGATTTTATATTGAGGTTCTTCGATCTGCGCCATAGCGGCTCCTGTAAAGATTACGCTTAGGAGGAGCAACACGCTCCAAAAAATCGAATGTCCGAGAGCGCGCGTTGTGCTCATCAATCAATAGACTCCAAGAAAGTCACGCTTTGTGAGTTCAACACCATTATGTCTCAAAATGTCATAGGCGGTTGTGGTGTGGAAAAAGAAATTCGGTAGCGCGCCGTGACGCAGATAAACAAGAGCGTTAAACACACGCGGCTCGGGCCGCATGGGCACCGTGATGTCACGGCTCTCAGCGCCGATAAATTTTTCCTTCGGAATTGAGGTGATAAACGAAATCGTTTTAGCGATACGCGCATCTAAATCCTCAAAGCTCGCTTCGGTATCCGCATAACTCGGGACATCAACGCCAGCGATGCGTGCCGCACCGCCTTTAGCAAAATCAGACGCTAATTGAACTTGTCGTGAGAGCGCAAACATATCGGGGAAGAGGCGGGCCGAGAGCAAGATTTGCGCATCAATCTTGCGGGCTTCGGCATGGGCCGCGGCCTTTTTCAAAACGACGGCCAGAGCTTCAAGTGACTGCACAAAAACGGGAACGGAAAGATCATAAAGACTGAGCGACATGGTTATTCTCCTTAGGCGTCGGGTACCGACATTGTCATGGAATGATACGAACGAATAGGCCCTCAGAAGCCTCTTTTATGAGATGCGCTGTGCGCGGATCCGGCTTGCTTTTGACCCTGAAAGTCTCTATCCCGACGCCATCCACAGGGTCTGGCGGATATGTGCTGCCTCAGGCCTCGGGGGGCTGTAGCTCAGTTGGGAGAGCGCCTCGTTCGCAATGAGGAGGCCAGCGGTTCGATTCCGCTCAGCTCCACCATTCTATTCAATAAAATCAGTGTTTTAGAAGTTATCCGTCAACGCTG
>RFZR01000096.1 GCA_009920595.1 Alphaproteobacteria bacterium
GCTTACGCTGGAGTCGTTTTCGTTTTGAGGACTTGCACCAGTGCGCCGCACCGGTGTCGTTTTCATTCTCGCGTCCGTGTTTCTCACACGCGCGACCGGCGAACGGAGGGGTGTATGAAGAAACTCGATTTCAACGAGCCGATCAGTTTCCACGCGGCGCTCGAGGCGCTGAGCCTCACGCTCGACGTCGTCATGATCCGCCTGCGCGACCATGTTCAATTTGATGAGGGCAAGACGCCGCCCCTCCAAGCCGTGCATTTCTTGTCAGCGCTACTCGAAGACACTCAAGAGGATGTCGAGCGCCTGATCACGCGGATGGAGGCGAAGCGCTAGGGCGGAGACGGCTTTACTCTCGAACAGTGATCCTGAACCGCTAGGCGGCCGTAAATGCGCCCATGAGGCAGGGTGTTAAGTTTCTCCATACAATATCGTCTTGCGGGCTGATCGGCGCGCTTCTCGGCCATATGCTTATTCTCTGGCATGCGCCGCAGGCCAGTGTCGAAGAATATGCAACTTTGCGCGAGACGATCTCGCAAATCGCGCGGTTTATTCTGGTGCCCTCGCTCGGCCTGTCGCTCGTCTCAGGACTCATCGCGATGTTGGTGCATCGTCAATATCAGCAAAAGCGCTGGGCTTGGGCGAAAGCGCTGTTGGGGCTCTCGATGTTTGAAGCCACACTCGCCGTCACACAAAGCAAAGCGGTTGCGGCAGCGGAATTATCAGCACGCATCGCACGCGGTGAAAATGTCATCGAGACACAACGGCTATTGGCTGAAGCGATCCATAGCGAATGGAATGTGCTTTATGCCATCCTCGCTTTGTCTCTCGCGCAAACCGCGCTTGGTATCTGGCGGCCAAAATTGCAGATGAAGAAGGCAGCGACATAAATTTGATCGTGTCGCCCCTTCGTCATTCAATGCATTTTCAAAACAGATCTATATAGTCGTTTCTACGGTCCATTTTGACGGATCATATGAGCTTCTTTAAGTGTAAATCAAATTGAACCTTCGTTTCCTAAAAACAAGAATGAAGATATAAAATTATGAATTCTACCCGCCCTCTCGATCACCTCGTTCTTGCCGTTCACGATCTTGATGCGGCGGGCGCTTTTTATCAGCGCCTCGGTTTCCTTGTTGGTGCGCGCAATCGCCATCCTTGGGGCACGGAAAATCGCATCGTTCAATTTGACGGCGCGTTTTTGGAATTAATCACCGTCGGTGAGGGTGCCGACATCGTGCCGCATCAAAAGGGCGTCTTTTCTTTCGGCGCTTTCGTACGCGATTATCTCAGCTCTCGCGAAGGTTTTGCGATGCTCGTGCTCGCTTCAAGTGATGCGCGTGCTGACAAAGCCGCCTTTGACAAAGCGGGCATTGGCGGTTTCGCGCCTTTCGATTTTGCACGCAAAGCGAAAAAGCCGGATGGGTCCGAGGTTGAAGTGTCATTCTCCCTGGCTTTTGCGCGTGATCCGCTGGCATCTCACTGCGGGTTTTTTGTGTGTGAGCAGCATCGGCCTGAAAATTTCTGGAACAAGGCGATGCAGGCGCATCCGAATGGGGCCTCGGCTTTGGCGGGTGTGACCATGGTCGCCGCAGACCCTGCCGATCATGCCGAGTTTCTGAGTGCGTTTACGGGCATTCGCGCCTTCTCAGCCACCTCCGCCGGCTTGCGCTTTGATACGCCGCGCGGCTTGGTCGAGTGCCTCTCTGATGCGGCCTTCGCGTTTGACTTCGGCATCGCCGCAACAGGCGAGGGGCCAAGGTTCTCAGCCTTAACAATTGCCGTGAGAGATCTTGCATCGTTTGAGGCGCGTCTGAAGGCGGAGGCCGTCGAATATCTCTCGCATCTAAACGCGCTGATTATCCCGCCACAAAATGCATTTGGCGTGGCTCTTCGTTTTATATCGGTTTGATCGCCGCTTTCCCGATCATGGCGGGCGTTGTATATGCGCCCCATGAGCACAGATGTTTCAACCGATTCCGGCCTCGCTGCAGATCGCGGCCTCGCCCATGTCACTTTCAGCCAATCGCGCCCCTTTGTTTTGATCGCAGGGCCCTGCGCGATGGAGAGCCGTGCGCACGCGCTTGAGATGGCCTCTGGCCTCAAAGCGATCACCGGTAAACTCGGTATTCCCTTCGTCTTCAAAACCTCGTTCGACAAGGCTAATCGCACATCCGCTTCAGGCCCACGCGGTATCGGCTTGTCACAGGCGATGGATGTTTTTGCTGAGATCAAATCGAGCTTTGGGCTCCCAGTTTTGACCGATATTCATGAGAGAGATCAGTGTAAGATCGTCGCAGAAACCGTTGATATACTTCAGATTCCAGCTTTTCTTTGCCGTCAGACTGATCTTCTCGTGGCCGCTGCTGAAACCGGTCGCATCATCAATGTGAAAAAGGGGCAATTCCTCGCTCCGTGGGACATGAAAAACGTCGTCGCCAAGATCACAGGCGTCGGCAATGAGCGGGTTCTTGTGACCGATCGCGGTACTTCATTTGGCTATAATACGCTTGTGTCCGATATGCGCGGTCTGCCGATCATGGCGCGCGACACAAAGAAGCCTGTCGTATTTGACGCCACCCATTCGGTGCAGCAACCAGGTGGTCAGGGTGGATCATCCGGTGGGCAACGCGAATTTGTTCCCGTGCTCGCACGGGCGGCTGTGTCCATTGGCGTCGCGGCTGTGTTTATTGAGAGCCATGAGCAACCGGAACGCGCGCCGTCTGACGGGCCGAATATGGTGCCACTTTCGAAAATGGAAGCGCTGCTTTCCGATCTCAAAGCTTTCGATAACTTGGCCAAATCAAGGCCGGTTGAAATTTAGCGCTCACGCGCTTTTGGGTGCATTGCAATATCCGACGAAAGGCGTATGAGGGGGCAGAAATTGCCCCCTAAATATTTGCACCAGATGGAGCCGCCTCGTGACCGAGATCATTGATATTCATGCCCGCCAAATCCTCGATAGCCGCGGCAATCCCACGGTTGAAGTCGATGTGACGCTTGAAGATGGCTCGATGGGTCGAGCCGCCGTACCGTCGGGGGCCTCAACCGGAGCGCATGAAGCGGTCGAGCTCCGCGATGGCGACAAGAAAATCTATCTCGGCAAAGGCGTCTTGAAGGCTGTCGAAGCGGTCAATGGCGAAATCTCCGATGCGCTGATCGGCCTTGAAGCAGAAGATCAGATTGCCATTGACGACGCGATGATCGCGCTGGATGGCACGCCGAACAAAGCGCGCCTGGGTGCTAACGCCATTCTCGGCGTTTCGCTTGCGGTTGCCAAAGCGGCGGCCGATGCCAGCACATTGCCGCTTTACCGCTATGTTGGCGGCACATCCGCACGCGTTTTGCCGGTTCCGATGATGAACATCGTCAATGGCGGTGCGCATGCCGATAACCCCATCGATTTTCAAGAATTCATGATCATGCCGGTCGGCGCTCCGAATTTCTCGGAAGCGCTCCGCATGGGTGCAGAAATCTTCCACACGCTTAAAGGCGCGCTCAAAAAGGCCGGCCACAACACGAATGTCGGCGATGAAGGCGGCTTTGCCCCGAATTTGCCGTCAGCCGAAGCGGCGCTCGATTTCTGCATGAAGGCCATTGAGACGGCAGGCTACAAGCCGGGCAAAGACATCTATTTGGCCATGGATTGCGCAGCGACCGAATTTTTTAAGAACGGCGCCTATCACTATGAAGGTGAAGGGAAAACGCGTTCCATCGCCGAGCAGGCCGATTACCTCGCCAAACTGGTCGACACCTATCCGATTGTCTCAATTGAAGACGGGCTTTCAGAAGATGATTGGGAGGGCTGGAAGCTCGTGACCGACAAGATCGGCCATAAATGCCAGCTTGTCGGCGATGATTTGTTCGTCACCAATGTGACCCGCCTGTCGCAGGGTATTTCCAAAGGCGTTGCCAATTCGATCCTTGTTAAGGTGAACCAGATCGGTTCGCTGACTGAAACCGTAGCCGCTGTCGATATGGCGCATCGGGCGGGCTATACATCAGTCATGTCGCACCGCTCGGGAGAGACGGAAGATTCAACCATTGCCGATCTTGCGGTTGCGTTAAATTGCGGGCAGATCAAAACCGGCTCGCTTGCGCGCTCAGACCGGTTGGCAAAATACAACCAACTCCTTCGGATTGAAGAAGATCTCGGCCTGATGGCCCGTTATGCGGGCCGCAATGCGATTAAAGCGTTGCGTTAAGACCAGATCGCGCTCTTCAACTGGATCATCAGGAAAGCCCCCATATCGGGGGCTTTTTCTTTGTTTTATCAATGAATTAACGATCTATTTACCGCGCTCAGGCACATACTCAATCGATGGTTGTTAAACGTCGATTCCGCGGCATTCTGTTACCCCTTGCGCTTTATCTCGCATCGGGGGCTGCGGCCTATTTCTTTATCAATGAAGCCCGCACAGGCAGTCGCGGTATTGATACGCGCAATGCGTTACTTGCCGAAATTTCGCGTTTGACGCGCGATCGTGACCATCTGCAAGCGGAGCGGATTTCGCTCGAACATCGTAATGCGATGTTGTCCTCTAATTCACTCGATCCGGATCTCCTTGAAGAGCGTGCACGGCTTATTCTCAATCGCGGGCGCTCGACCGATGTCGTTATTGCGCTTACCCCCTGAAAATCTGTGAAGACATCAAAAATTCGGTGAACCTCAATCAGGTTCACTAGTATATATTATTGAAAAATAATAATTTTTTTAATTTACCATGACGCTTGTTCGGTGTTTTCAGGGCTCGTCATAACACCGTTTTTCGGTTAAGCTTCTGGCAATAGATTAAAAACGGGAGACGGAACAATGGCGACGGCGGCTCGAAAAGCAGCACCGAAGGCGGCGGCAAAACCGGCATTGCGCAAAAATGCCCTGCCACGCGAATTCTCCAAAGATGAAGATCTCAAAGCCTATCGCGAAATGATGTTGATCCGCCGCTTCGAAGAGAAAGCGGGCCAGATGTATGGCATGGGACTGATTGGCGGTTTCTGCCATTTGTATATCGGTCAGGAAGCGGTCGTTGTCGGCGTCGAGATGGCGCAGAAGGATGGCGATCAGGTCATCACCTCTTATCGAGATCACGGTCACATGATTGCCTGCGGCATGGACCCTAAAGGTGTGATGGCCGAACTTACCGGGCGTCGTGGTGGTCTTTCCAAAGGCAAGGGCGGCTCGATGCATATGTTCAGCGTCGAGAAGCAGTTTTACGGCGGCCACGGCATTGTTGGCGCACAAGTGCCGCTGGGCACCGGTCTCGCATTCGCCAATCGCTACAAGAAAAACGGTCAAGTTTCGATTGTCTATTTCGGCGATGGCGCGGCCAATCAAGGTCAAGTCTATGAAAGCTTCAATATGGCGGAGCTCTGGAAGCTTCCCGTTGTTTATGTGATCGAAAACAATCGCTATGCGATGGGAACATCGGTCTCGCGCGCATCAGCGCAAACCGATTTCTCGAAGCGCGGCATTTCTTTCAACATTCCGGGTGAGCAAGTCGATGGTATGGATGTGCGCGCCGTGCGTGATGCGGCTGAGCGTGCCATCCAATGGTGCCGTGATGGCAAAGGTCCCTATATTCTCGAGATGCAGACCTATCGCTATCGTGGACACTCGATGTCGGATCCGGCGAAATATCGTTCAAAAGACGAAGTGCAAAAGATGCGCGAAGAACATGATCCGATTGAACAAGTGCGCGCGCGTTTGTTGAAGCAATGGAAACTGGCGGAAGATGATCTCAAAACAATCGATGGCGATGTGAGACAGATCGTCAATGATGCGGCTGAATTTGCGACCCATGATCCGGAACCGGATCCGTCAGAACTCTACACCGATATATTGAAATAATCCCGTCATTTCATTCGAAGGCTCATCATCATGCCTGTAGATATTTTAATGCCAGCGCTTTCTCCGACGATGGAAAAAGGCAATCTCGCCAAGTGGCTCAAGAAAGAAGGCGATAAAGTCAAAGCCGGCGATATTCTCGCTGAAATCGAAACCGATAAGGCAACGATGGAAGTCGAAGCGGTTGATGAAGGCGTGCTTGCAAGAATTCTCGTTCCCGCCGGTTCGCAAGATGTTGCTGTGAACACACCCATCGCTGTGATTGCCGCCGAAGGTGAGAGCGTTGGTGATCGAAGTGTTGCCGCTCCGGTGCCTGCAGCGGCTCCTTTCGTATCACCGTCAGTTGCAGCGCCTGCGGTTCATATCTCTGCACCTGTAGATGTTCACGCCTATGACGCTTCACATGAAGTTCCGGCAGGAACAGAATATGTCACGCAAACCATGCGTGAAGCCTTGCGCGATGCCATGGCTGAAGAAATGCGCCGCGATGGCGATGTCTATGTGATGGGTGAAGAAGTCGCCGAATACCAAGGCGCTTACAAAATCACCCAAGGCCTGTTGCAAGAATTCGGCGAAAATCGCGTTGTTGATACACCGATCACCGAACATGGTTTTGCAGGTCTCGCGGTGGGGTCGGCCTTT
>RFZR01000097.1 GCA_009920595.1 Alphaproteobacteria bacterium
GATTTCGGCCGCATATGTTCTGAAGAAGGCGGAGCAAAACTCATCAACCACACACCGCGTCACAATGTGATCGCCACAGGCGGTGGTCCAGGAATCATGGAGGCAGCCAATCGCGGCGCGCATGATGTCGGCGCGCCCTCAATCGGCTTTAACATAACACTGCCGCATGAACAGGAACCAAATGCTTATTCAACACCGGATCTGACGTTCCGCTTTCATTATTTTGCGATGCGGAAAATGCATTTTGCGATCCGTGCGGCCGCTTTGATTGTTTTCCCCGGCGGGTTTGGAACGCTTGACGAATTATTTGAAATTTTAACTTTGCGCCAAACCGGAAAGATGAATGGGCACCTACCCGTCATTCTTTATGATGGCAATTATTGGAATCGGCTGATCAATTTCAAAACCATGGTCGAACATAACATGATTTCTGCTTCCGATCTTCATTTGTTTGATTATGCCGATACACCGCGTGAAGCATGGGAAAAACTAATCAAGAATGGACTTAAAATCCCTGAGGGTAGCTCATGAGCGTTCGCCTCACATTCCATGGTGCCGCCCGCAGCGTAACAGGTTCCTGCTATCGCCTTGAGACGGATACTTCAAAAATCGTCATTGATTGCGGGATGTTTCAAGGTTCGAAAACCGAACGCGAATTGAATTATCGCGCCTTCCCTTTCGCACCCGATCGACTTGATGCCGTGCTACTCACTCATGCCCATATCGATCATTCGGGATTACTCCCGAAATTGGTGAAACAAGGCTTCACGAAAAAAATTCATTGCACCCGAGCCACACGCGATCTCTGCGGAATCATGTTGCCCGATTCAGGTTTCATCCAAGAAATGGAAGTTCGCCAGCTTAATCCACGACGTCTGAAACGCGGCGAGAAAGAAGTTGAACCCATTTATACACTGCAAGATGCACTTGCGTCACTCGAAAATTTTGTAGGCCATCCTTATGAAAGCTGGATCAAGGTCACAAATGACATTAGGGCACGCTTCTGGAATGCAGGGCATCTTTTGGGCAGCGCTTCGATTGAAGTTGAAATCGAACGGAAAGACCAAAAGCCACTTCGAATTCTTTTCTCCGGTGATATCGGTCCCGACAATAAAATGTTGCAACCCCTTCCGGAAGCGCCTGATCATTTCGACATTGTCATCTGCGAGTCAACTTATGGTGGACGCAACCGGTTTGAACGAAGCGAAGACGGACGGCGTGATATTCTGGCGCGCGAAGTGAATGAAGCGGCAAAGAAGAAAGGCGCGCTTCTCATCCCTTCTTTTGCGGTGGAGCGGACACAGGAACTTGTTACCGATCTTGTAAGACTCATGGATCAGGGCAAGGTCCCCAAAGCGACGATTTTTATCGACTCACCACTCGCCTCAAAAGCAACCGATATCTTCTCACGTCACGCGAGCGCGCTTGATCACGGCGCTGATCTTATTCATGCGTTCACTTCACCAAATGTGCAGATGACTGAAACGGTCGAAGACTCAAAAGCACTCGCACGTTTTACGGGCTTTCGCATCATCGTCGCCGCCTCAGGCATGTGTGAAGCGGGACGAATTCGCCATCATTTAAAAAATCACCTCTGGCAGTCATCAACCACAGTCCTGCTGTCAGGCTTTCAAGCGGAAGGCTCTTTGGGACGCGTCCTTCAAGAAGGCGCGCAACAAGTCACCATCATGGGCGAGCCGATCTCTGTGAAAGCAACAATCAGAAAAATAGAAGATTATTCCGGCCATGCGGATGGTACGGAGCTCATTCATTGGATCAAAGAACGCCTTCCCATCGCCCAGACACTCTTCATCACACATGGTGAAGCCGAAGCGCAGGACGCGCTCGCCCGCGATGCGCAGGGGATAGGCGTTCCGAATGATTGCATCATCATTCCCACGCTTGATTCTGTTTATGATCTTTCCGGCTCTTCGTGCGCCTTCCTTATGGCCGAAACACGCCCGCGTATTGACCCACTCATGATGGCGCGGCTTGATAGTCATAATGAGCTTGCAACACTTATTCTTGATATTCGTGATCAACTTGACAAAGCCGCCGATGAAAAATCGCGGAATGTGATTT
The DNA here is from genome assembly GCA_009920595.1 of Alphaproteobacteria bacterium. Lineage (GTDB taxonomy): Bacteria > Pseudomonadota > Alphaproteobacteria > Rhizobiales > Beijerinckiaceae > CAIUPE01. The sequence goes on from RFZR01000097.1 coordinate 2,083, forward strand.
TAAGACGGCTCAGAAAAGCGCTCCAGATTGACGCTGGACAGAATGTGCGGCGATGAGATGAGCATGACCAATTTCATGTCATTCATTCCCATTCAAAAAATATCGATCATCCCTCTCTTCTTGATTCTCGTCCTTCCCGTCTGCGCGCCGCAAAAATCCTATGCGATGAATTGGGAAGGCCATGATGATTGGATGACCGAGCAAGAACATGCAAAAAGACTCCTCAACAGCGTGCCTCACGCGAAGCCGCTGACACACGCTTTTCCCTCCTGCAAAGAACGCGAGGAGAAACACGCGCGCAATCCTTATGAGCAACGCCCGATTGCCGGCGTGAATTGCTTTGATGAGAGCGGTGATCTAGGCGGGATAACGGAATAGAAGCGCTCTCCCCAATTCATTGACTTTATCGCCAAGATCAGCATCTTCACGGTATGAACGACAAGAATTTGAACTAAGGGCAAAGTTACATGAAAGCGTTGAGTTGGGGAATGATCGGCGGCGGCGAAGGCAGCCAAATCGGGCCCGCACACCGGATTGCGACCGCTATGGATGGTCACTTCGTTTTTAAAGCTGGCGCCTTGGATGCTGACCCTGCGCGCGGCCGTGAATTTGCCCAACGGCTTGGTATCGCTCCTGATCGCGCTTATGGTGATTGGAAGGAGATGCTTGCGGGTGAAAAAAATCGCACCGACCGTATCGATCTCGTCACTGTTGCGACGCCCAATTCAACCCATTTCGAAATCACCAAAGCCTTTCTTGAAGCGGGCATCGCGGTTCTTTGCGAAAAGCCTATGACGGTCACTGTTGAAGAAGCCGAAGAGATTGCCGCAACCGCAAAACGTACGGGCACGATTTGTGCGGTGAATTATGGCTATAGCGGCTATCCGCTCGTGCGCGAAATGCGCGCGATGATCAAGCGCGGCGACCTTGGTAAGATCCGTTTAATCCGCACGGAATTTGCCCATGGCTTTCATGCAGATGCGGCAGACGCTCATAATCCGCGCGTGCGCTGGCGCTATGACCCTGCGCAAGCGGGTATCTCCGCACAATTTGCGGATTGCGGCATTCATGCGCTGCACCTGGCAAGTTTTGTTTCCGGTCAAGATGCAAAGGAATTATCAGCAAGCTTCGCATCCGTTCTTGAAAGCCGCACGCTCGAAGATGATGCGTGGGTTTCGATCCGCATGGATGGCGGCGCGCTTGTGCGCCTATGGACCAGCTCCGTGGCCGTCGGCCGCATGCATGGATTTAATATTGAGGTCTATGGTGAGCGTGGCGGTTTGCGTTGGGCGCAAGAATGGCCGAACCAACTTTTTTATACGCCTTTGAATGGTCGCACGGAAATCATCGAACGCGGCAGCAATGGACAATCTCCCGATGCCGCGCGCGCAACACGCGTGACAATTGGTCATCCGGAAGGTTTCACCACCGCCATTTCGAACATCTATCTCGATCTCGCCGAAGTCATTCACGCGAAAAAGGAAGGGCGCGTACCAAGCGCTCACGCACTTTCTTTTCCGACAGCGGTTGATGGGTTGCGTTCGATTGCGGCGATCAAAGCGGCAGTTCACTCCAATCAGTCTGGCGGCCAATGGACTGACGCACGACCGCCTTCGTTAAGATAAGAGCGGCGCCTTCTTTCACGCTTTAAGAAGCGATTTGAGATTAAGTTTCGGATCAGCCAAAGCCTGCTGATCCGGATAGCTTCTATTCGCAATCAGCATCTCAGCCAAGCGAATATCTTTGGCGATTTTATTGCCACGACTTAATCCGCTTGCACCGACAAGACGACCCTCCGCGTCAAGATGAAAGAGAATTTCGCTCTCATCATCAAGCATACGCGTCACCATGGTGACGCCCTCCGACGGAAGTCCTGCGATCTGCAAAGTGAGATCGTAATGATCTGACCAAAACCATGGCACGGATTGATAGGGATCGCTCGCGCCAAGCATCGCGCGCGCGGCATGAGCACCCTGCTCTTGCGCCGCACGCCAACTCTCAAGCCTCATCCGCTTCATGCCGTAAAGCGCATGCGGGAAAGAACAACAATCACCCGCTGCAAAAATGTCAGGATCGGAAGTACGAAAAGTCGCATCAACCACAACGCCATTATCAATCGTGAGGCGGCATTGTTCCGCAAGTTCCGTATTGGGAATAGATCCGATCCCCGCGAGAATGATGTCACTCATGATGTCCGTTCCATCAGCCAAAGTCACTTTGCGTGTCGGGCTGATCGATGAAACCGATTGACCTATATGGAAATGAACTTGTTCTTCGCGATGCCGCGCTTCAATGCGGGCGGCTAGGCCCTCAGGCACAGCGCGACCAAGAAGACGCGTCGCTGATTCGATTACGGTTGTTTGTACCCGCCTTTGGCGCGCGGCGGCTGCAAGCTCCAAACCGATGAAACCCCCGCCAATAATGGTCAAACGATAATCCGGAGAGAGAACATCAAAGAACGCTTTGGCATCGGCATAATCACGAAATAGACGGGCCTGCTGAATTTCATGTCCATCAATCATAAGTGCGCGAGGCCGAGCACCCGTTGCCAAAAGCAGACGATCATAAGAGATCATTTCACCATTTGCTAAAGAAACACTCTTTGTCGCGCGCTCAATCGTGGTCACGCGTTGATCGTGATAGACGGCAATATTTTCTTTTAAAACGCGATCCGTTCCCGAAATGGGCTTTATTGAGATTCCCTCAAGCCCCGGCTTTGATAAAGGCGGCTTTTCATAAGGCTCAACCGCCTCGCCATGAATCAGCGCGATCTCGCCCGTATATCCTTCATCGCGGAGTGTGAGCGCAGCGCGTATGCCGCACTCACCAGCACCAATGATCACAATCGAGCGGGGATCGCTCATATTGATACAGCAATTTCCGTTTTGCTTTGCATGGATTTCACAGCCGCATCCGCAAGCTCGAGCGCTTTCAACCCATCAAGACCGGTGGGCGTGATCTCCGCACCCGTGGTGATGGCCTTCACAAAGCTTTGTAACTCCGTGCGATAGGCCGCGGCATAGCGCTCCATAAAGAAGTCAAGAAGCGGTGCATCATGATAGCCCTCTTTATTGGCGAGCGTCACGGTGTTGTTATGAACATTTGACGCGCTTACTGCGCCCTTTGAGCCATGAACTTCGATGCGTTGATCATAACCATAAGTCGCACGACGCGAATTGGTGATAACGGCAATCTTCCCAGACTTTGTGCGTAAGGTTGCTGTTGCGGTGTCCACATCACCCGCCGCACCAATTGCCGGGTCAACAAGCACTGAACCAGTGGCCGTGACACCGACGATTTCATCATGGCCTAATAAGAAGCGCGCCATATCGAAATCGTGAATCATCATATCACGGAAAAGACCCCCAGAGCGCTTGATATAATCAACAGGCGGCGGACCCGGATCACGCGATGTAATCTGAACCAATTCGACAGACCCAATATCACCCGCATCAATGCGCGCGCGGGCGGCGGCGAAATTTGTATCAAAACGCCGATTGAACCCAATCATCAATTTGGCTTTGGTCGCGTCAACCGTCTTTAAACAAGCGCGCACACGATCAGCGGAAAGATCAACGGGCTTTTCGCAGAAGATGGCTTTACCCGCCTTCGCGGCCAATTCGATTTGATCAGCATGCATATCGGTTGGCGTACAGATTAACACGGCATCAATTGATTTATCGGCAAGGATTTCCTCAACTGATGCTCGACGTGCGCCGGACATTTTAACAATATGATCCGCCGCCGCATCGATCGGATCATAAACAGCCGCTAGCTTTGTGCCCGGAATGCCGAGAATGGCGGTCGCGTGTGTTTTTCCGATACGGCCCGCGCCCAAAAGTCCGAAACTGATTGTCATCGTCGTGATCCTTATTCTGCGTAATTTAACTTTATAAATTTATTAGTGGCTTAACCGATATCGATAAAAACCGCATCGCCCTCGGTTTTGGTGGGATAGGTCTTCAGATCAACACAGACGGGCGCGCCTTTCGCTGCCCCCGTGCGATAGTCAAAGCGGCCATTATGTTTCGGACATTCAATCGTGTAGTCCATCACCAACCCATCCGCGAGATGGATCTTTTCATGCGTGCAAAGACCATCGGTGGCATAAAACCGATCATCCTTGCGATAGATCGCATAGGTTGCACCACCATGATCAAACCGGATGACATCCTCATCAGGAATGTCATCAACCGCACAGGCCTTAACCCAATTCGACATCTTACCCTCTTTAAGCTCGTCCCTCACCGGGCACTTACCATAGATTCATTTTAATGAACGCATTTTCTTTCTGAATTCTGACATTTCATT
>RFZR01000098.1 GCA_009920595.1 Alphaproteobacteria bacterium
CTATGGTCGCGCCAGTGACCGCGTGGTGGAGGAGGGGGAGCCTGTGCCGCGTGGCGGTGGGCAATATCTGGTCGGGCGTCCCTATACGATTGCGGGCAAAACCTACGTCCCTACCGAGCGGCCATCGCAGAGTCAGACAGGTATGGCCTCTTATTATGGCGGAGCATTCCATGGTCGTCGGACGGCCAATGGCGAAGTTTATGACATGAACTCAGTGTCGGCTGCCCATCCGACCATGCCACTACCGAGTTATGTCCGTGTCACAAATACACGTAATGGGCGTTCGATTATCGTGCGTGTGAATGACCGCGGCCCGTTCCATTCGACCCGCCTTGTCGATGTGTCCGAGCCCGTGGCGCAGGCTCTGGCGTTTCGCAATAAGGGCACTGTGCGCGTGAAGGTGGACTATCTCGGCCTTGCGCCGCTTGAAGGCAGCGACGATCACAAATTGCTCGCAAGTCTGAGAACAGACGGCAAACCTGCTTTGCGAAGTGGCTGCTACCGAACCGGTATTGCCGCAGCTTGTCGCGCAGAATGACACGGAAAGCTTCATCGATGGCGACGTGCCGTTTCCGGTGCCTCGTCCGCAACTCGTGCGAACGGTTAGCCTGATTTCACCTAAGCCGCTCTTGGCGGTGCCATCGGCTACGGCGGAAGAAACGGTTCAAACGGCGAGTATGCCGCCCATGCCGGTACCGCGTCCGGGCATGTTCTATCTGCCCACAGGTGCCTTTTCGGCTGCGAGTCCTGCTTTTGACGGGCTGAAAGCGCAAAAGGCCTTCCAGCTGCGTTAAGCTATTGCGCTTCGGCGCATCGTCGGCGAAGAACATCCAGATCGACTCGATCTTGCCGACGGGCGGCAGGATCTTTTTCGATTCTCGGAAAGTTGAATGTCGGCGCGCGTTAGCCAAGGGCTTTTCATCACGTTTGAAGGCGGAGAGGGGGCTGGAAAATCCACCCAAATCCGGCGTCTTCACGCACGTCTTGAAGCTTTGTCGATTAAGACCCATGTGACACGTGAACCCGGCGGCACACCGGGAGCCGAGCTTATTCGCGCTTTGATCCTTGACGGGAAAAGGCCCGCGCTTGATGCGTTAACGGAGACACTTCTCTTTTACGCTGCACGCGCCAACCATCTTGCTGAATTGATTAGACCTGCTTTAGCCAAAGGCGATGTCGTTTTATGTGATCGTTTCTCAGATTCAACCCGCGTTTATCAAGGCGTTTTAGGCGCTGTACCAAGTGTCGTTGTTGAGCAGCTTGAAGCGCTTGTTGTTGCTGAAACAAAACCGGACGTAACAATCATTCTCGATATTCCACCAGAGACAGGATTAGCGCGTGCGTCCGCACGGCGAGGGTCTCATCAAGCTGATCGCTTTGAATCCGAAACGCTCGAATTTCATAAGAATTTGCGGCAAGGCTTTTTGGATCTCGCAGAGCGTGATTCTGATCGTATCATTGTCATCCCAGCACTCGGCAACGAAGTATCGATCGAAAATGAAATCTGGCAAAAACTTGCTTCACGGTTCCCGTTGTTTCAAGGGCATCGCGCATGAGCAAGAAAACCGAAAAAATTTTAATTTCTAAAGATGTCTCAATCTCTTCAGAGACTCATGAGCATGCCTTGATTGGACAAGAACAGATAGAGAGAAGCTTTCTTGAAGCCTATCGGTCTGGACGCTTACCACATGCTTGGATTCTTGCGGGTAACGAAGGTATCGGCAAAGCGGGATTTGCCTTAAGAGCCGCGCGTTTTTTGCTCGCGCATCCGGATCACACCGATGAAAAAGTTAAAGCCACGCAGACACTTGATGTGGACTCAAATGATCCGTCAGCACGTCGCGTGAATGCGCGCGCGCATACGGATTTATTTTTTCTCGAATCTGAAACCGATGGCGAGAAGAAAACCAAATCGGGCTCGATACCGGTTGAGGATGTCCGCAAAATGCTTGGATTTTTCGGGTCAACCGCAGGCGAGGGCGGATGGAAGATCGCCATCATCGATCCACTTGATGATTTGAAATCAAGCGCCGCGAATGCATTGCTCAAAATGCTTGAGGAACCGCCGCCGCGTTCACTCTTTTTGATGATCTCTCATAATCCGGGACGACTTTTGCCGACCATTCGCTCACGCTGTCATATGGTACGGTTTAAGTCGTTGTCCGATGCCGATATGATGACGGCGCTCGTGAGAGTTTCAGAGACTGATGATCAAAAACTCTTGCGTGAAGCGGTACGCCGTGGTGCAGGTTCTGTGAAGCGGGCCTTGACCTATCTCGATGCCGAACGCATGGCGATGATCCATGATATTGAAACCACATTAGAGCGTCTACCTGAGCTTGACCGTAAACATCTTCTCGCGATGGCGGATCATTTTGCCAAGAAAGATGGTGCCGAAAGTTTTGCGCTTTTTCTCGAAACGGTTGACGAATGGATGGCTTCGACCTGTCGCAAAGATGCTGAACAAGGGCATCACCGCTTAGGCGCGTTGGCTGATCTTTGGGAAAAATTCACGATCAATTCAAGAATGACCGATATTTATAATCTCGACCGCAGACCTTTTTTTATCACCATGATGAATGATCTTGCCGATGCCATGAAAGTCGCGCGCGCTTCATGATGGAATAAAAAGCAATAGACCGCATAGGATCATGGGTAATGAACAATAAAGAACGCTTTTTTCTTACAACGGCGATTTCATATCCGAATGGGCGTCCGCATATAGGGCATGCCTATGAATTGATTGCGTCCGATGCGATTGCGCGTTTCATGCGGCTAGATGGTAAGGACGTTTTCTTTCTAACAGGGACGGATGAGCATGGTCAGAAAATGCTTCAAACAGCCGTGAAAGAGGGCATGACCGCGCAAGCTTTGGCAGATCGCAACGCTGCTGTCTTTCGCGAGATGACGAAAGCGCTCAATGCATCGAATGATGATTTTATCCGTACCACTGAAGAGCGTCACAAGAAAGCGTGCCAGGAAATTTGGCAAAGAATGGTTGATGCGGGTGATATTTATAAAGACTCTTATGCGGGATGGTATTCGGTTCGCGATGAGGCCTATTTCACCGAAGATGAAACCACGCTTGGAGGGGACGGTATAAGACGCGGACCAACAGGGACGCCGGTCGAATGGGTTGAGGAGGAGAGCTATTTCTTCCGTCTCTCTGCCTATCAAGATCGCTTGTTAGCGCTTTATAATTCAGTGCCCAATTTCATTGGCCCTGTTGAACGCAAGAATGAAATTACTAGTTTTGTAAAATCGGGATTGCGCGATTTATCGGTGAGCCGCACAACTTTTGATTGGGGCATTCAGGTTCCGGGTGATCCAAAACATGTGATGTATGTATGGGTCGATGCGCTTACCAATTACATCACCGCAACGGGATGGCCTGATCAAAATGCAAACCGCGCAGCTTTTTGGCCTGCAAATGTTCATATCATCGGTAAGGACATTATCCGTTTTCACGCGGTCTATTGGCCTGCATTTTTGATGTCGGCGGGATTACCTGTACCGCAACGTATTTTTGGTCACGGTTTCTTGTTTAACCGTGGCGAGAAAATGTCGAAGTCAGTTGGAAATGTCATTGATCCATTTTCATTGGCTGAACATTATGGCGTCGATCAATTGAGATATTTCTTCCTGCGTGAAGTGCCATTTGGTCAAGATGGTAATTACTCTCATGAAGCCATCGTTAATCGCATCAATGCCGATCTTGCCAATGACCTTGGTAATTTGGCCCAGCGTTCTTTATCAATGATTGCCAAGAATCTTGATGGAAAAATGCCCAAGCTTGGTGATCTTTTAGATCAAGATCGTGTGATCTTGGACGAAGCCTATGCGCTTCTTGATAAAGCACGTAAATCGATTGACGATTTCGCACTACATCACATCCTTTCTGATATTTGGCGTGTGGTTGCGGATGCTAATCGTTATTTTGCAGGTGAGGAGCCTTGGGCAAAGAGAAAGACAGATCTCGCTCGTTTCGAAACGATTCTTGCCGTGACGCTTGAAACCTTGCGTCTTGTCGGTTTGATGACGCAACCCTTTATGCCCCATTCTTCGTCAAAGCTTCTCGACCTATTAGCGGTTGATCCAGCACATCGCGGTTTTGGTTTTATGAATGCGAAAGCCAAAATTGGGGCAGGGGTCACATTGCCTTCCCCACAAGCGATCTTTCCACGCTATGTGGAAAGCGAAGGCGATTTGACGAATTGAGCTTTGAAATATCATGATCGTCGATAGCCATTGTCATCTTGATTTCCCACCCTTTGAAGGTGAGCGTGAAGCTATAATCGCGCGTGCAAAAAATGCTGGCGTGAAGTCGATGTTGACAATCTCTACCGAAGTGAAACATTTTGAGCGCATCAAAGCGATCGCCGAAAGTGATCCTGACATCTGGTGCTCTGTGGGCACACATCCGCTTCATGCCAATGAAGAACCTGACGTGCCGCTTGAGCGTTATATTGAACTGGCTCAACATCCCAAATGCATCGCAATTGGAGAAGCGGGGCTCGACTTCTTTTATGATCGTGTCGCCCCGGATCGCGCGGATCAGGTTTTTCGCAAGCAAATCACCGCGGCCCGCATCACACAACTCCCTTTGGTCATTCATTCGCGTAGCGCTGATGATGCGATGATCGCAACGCTTCAAGATGAAATGGAGAAGGGTGCGTTCAAAGCCGTCCTTCATTGCTTCTCGTCGGGTCGACGCCTGGCGGAAGTTGGTGTCGCCTTGGGTCTCGCGGTTTCGTTCTCTGGCATTCTCACTTATAAGAAATCAGACGAGCTCCGAGACATTGCGTCATCTGTTCCGTTAGAACATTTGTTGGTTGAAACTGACGCACCTTATCTCGCGCCCCAATCGCAACGAGGCAAGCGAAACGAACCGGCTTATGTTACAGAGACTCACGCGATATTGGCTGAGGTCAAAGGCGTGTCGATTGATGAGCTTTCGCGCGTGACAACTGATAATTTCTTCCGTCTTTTCTCTAAGGCGCAGCGGCCGGTTCAGGAGCCTCGAGCGGCATGACCTTAACGCTGACCATTCTTGGTTGTGGCTCCTCCGGAGGCGTCCCGCGTCCTGTGGCGGGTTGGGGGGCGTGCGATCCGCATAACCCCAAAAACCGTCGTCGGCGTTGTTCGATTCTGCTTGAGAAAACGGGCCCCACTGGTCGAACCGTTGTGGTGGTCGATACGCCGCCTGACCACCGTGAACAGGTTCTTTCAGCGGGACTAGATCGAATTGATGCGGTGCTTCTCACGCATGATCACGCTGATCATCTCCATGGAATTGACGACGTGCGTGCAGCTGTAATCCATATGCGCCAATTGATGCCCGTCTATATGGACGCGCGAACATCGGCGGTTGTTAGAGAACGCTTCGGCTATTGTTTTGAGACGCCCATTGGCAGCGACTATCCGCCGATCACCCGCGAAATGCGGATCACAAAAGGTCACGAGATCGTCGTTGAGGGTCCGGGTGGGGCTATTAAAGCGATGCCGTTTGATGTCCATCATGGTGAGAATGACGCGCTCGGTTTTCGCTTTGGAAAGGTTGCCTACACGCCTGATCTCAACGCGATTCCTCAAGAAAGCCTTGAGGCCTTACAAGGTCTCGATGTCTGGATTATCGATGCTTTGCGGCACAGACCGCATCCATCGCATTTCACCGTTGCGGAAGCCTTAGAATGGATTGATCGCATGAAACCCAAGCGAGCCATTCTGACCAATCTCCATGTTGATCTTGATTATGAAACACTGAGAGCGACGTTACCTGATCATATTGAACCCGCTTTTGATGGCATGAAACTCGTTCTGGAAGGCGCCTAAATCGCTTAAAAGGCGGAAAATAAGAAAGATTATAAGGAACTGAAATCACTACTATATCAGATTAGTTCCATAATGTTTCTTATGCGAATTATAGATGTATATAAACCAACTAGGAAATATGGTTCATGTCATCCCCCAAGGTCGGAAAAGACATTCAAAATCTGATTGCCATAATGGCCGCGTTACGCACACCGCAGACCGGTTGCCCTTGGGACCTTGAGCAAAGCTTTGAGACGATTGCGCCATACACAATCGAGGAAGCCTATGAGGTCATCGACGCCATTGAGCGTGGCGATATGGTCGATCTCAAAGACGAGTTAGGTGATCTTTTATTGCAGGTCGTTTTTCATGCTCGCATAGCTGAAGAGGCTAAGCTCTTCGCCTTTCCCGATGTCGTCGAGGCCATCACCAAGAAATTGATCCGCCGCCATCCGCATGTCTTTGGTGAGCAGAACGCGCATTCTCCTCAGCAGGTCAAAACGCTTTGGGATGCCATCAAGGCGGAGGAAAAAGCAGAGCGTCGAGCCGAGCGAAAAGCGGCAGGTTATGATGACAGCGA
>RFZR01000099.1 GCA_009920595.1 Alphaproteobacteria bacterium
TCATTCATCACGCCATCAGAAGACAAAGACGGCTCTTCTACATGATGAACAATCAACGCGTCGAAATCGCGCGCATAAGTCAAAGCCCGGCGCATCACTTGAGCATTCGAAACGGATCTTGCACCATCGGTGAAGAACACCGCGCCCGCTTCACTCAATAATCCGAATTCAGTCATTTCTTTGCCATGCAGACCTTTTGTGAGAGCTGCAGAGGGAATGAGACGCACACCTGCCGTGTCACGTGCACGACGAATAATGTAATCAACGACCGCTGGATCATCGATTGGCGGATTTGTATCAGGCATACAAACGACCGTTGTCACACCACCGGCAGCGGCCGCACGACTGGCCGAAGCCAATGACTCGCGATGTTCCGCACCAGGTTCACCCACAAAGGCACGCAGATCAACAAGACCAGGTGACAAAGCGCGCCCGCGCGCATCAATCACCATCGCGCCTTCTGGTGGCGATGACGCATCAATCGCATGGCCCATTTCACGAATGACGCCGTCTTCAACAGCGAGAGCGCCCGCTTCTTCTCGTCCTGTTTCAGGATCAATAAGCCGCGCATTGATGATGAGGGTAGGACGAGCGGTACTCATCATCGTCCCTCCGCATTTGGCAAATGACGCGAGAGCGCTTCAAGCACCGCCATTCTTACCGCAACGCCCATTTCAACCTGCTCACGAATGAGGGATTGCGCGCCATCGGCAATATCGGACGCGATTTCAACACCGCGATTCATCGGTCCCGGATGCATCACAAGCGCATCGGGTTTGGCAACGGACAGTTTTTCACGATCCAATCCGAAATAATGGAAATATTCTTTTACAGACGGAACGAATGAGCCATTCATCCGCTCGCGTTGCAGACGCAACATCATCACAATGTCAGCGTCCTTCAATCCTTCGCGCATATTTGTGTAAACGCGCGCGCCCATATTCTCGATGCCACGCGGCAACAATGTTGTCGGCCCGATCACGCGCACTTCAGCGCCGAGCGCATTCAAAAGAATGAGATTGGAGCGCGCGACACGCGAATGAAGAATGTCACCGCAAATGGCCACAACCAGACCACGGATACGTCCTTTGGCACGGCGAATGGTCAACGCATCAAGAAGCGCTTGCGTGGGATGTTCATGCGCCCCGTCACCAGCATTGATGACAGAGCAATCGACTTTGCGCGCAAGAAGCCCCACAGCCCCTGCCGCGTGATGGCGCACGACGATCAAATCGGGCCGCATCGCGTTCAACGTCATCGCGGTATCAATCAGTGTCTCGCCCTTTTTGATCGAGGACGAGGCAACCGACATATTCATCACATCAGCGCCCAAACGCTTTCCAGCAAGTTCGAAACTCGCCTGCGTTCGGGTGGAGGCCTCGAAAAAGAGATTGATCTGGGTGCGACCGCGCAAAGTCGCCTTTTTCTTCTCAACCTGCCGGGAGACCTCAACCGCCTCCTCCGCCATATCGAGCAATTGCAAAATATCTTCCGGGGTCAGCCCCTCGATACCGAGGAGATGGCGATGCGGGAACAAACGGGGTTCGCGACCGGAGATTGACATATTGCCTCGCCTATAAAGGGGGAAAGGCGTCGCCGCAAGGCAAGCAGACGACCTTGATCGAATGATCCACGCCTCCCCGCATCGACCCCTCTCAAGCGGATTTTTCCGAGGCGGGACTTGACCCCGGCGGCCAGTTTCGCCATGTGAAGCCCTCCGCCGGCGGCTCCTCCGCCCGCTTTTTTGGTCTAAGCCGGAAAAAAATCATGAAAGTTGTCATCGTCGAATCGCCCGCTAAGGCCAAGACGATCAACAAATATCTCGGCAAAGGCTATGAAGTGGTCGCCTCTTTTGGCCATATTCGTGATTTGCCGCCGAAAGATGGCTCGGTCGATCCCGATCAGGATTTCATCATGACCTGGGCGATCGACGGCAAAGCGTCAAAACGCGTGTCTGAGATTGCCAGCGCCGTCAAAAGTTCTGACGGCCTCATTCTCGCAACCGACCCGGATCGAGAAGGCGAAGCCATCTCTTGGCATATTGTCGAGACGCTCAATGCACGCAAAGCGCTCAAAGGGATCCCTGTCGAACGCGTGACCTTCAACGCGATTACAAAAGACGCCGTTAAAGACGCGATGGCGCATCCGCGCGAAGTCGATCAAGCTCTTGTTGATGCCTATCTCGCGCGCCGTGCCCTTGATTATCTCGTGGGCTTCCGCCTCTCGCCCGTTTTGTGGCGCAAATTACCGGGTGCACGCTCGGCAGGCCGTGTGCAATCGGTCGCTCTGCGTCTCGTTTGTGAGCGCGAGCGCGAAATCGATATGTTCCAAAGCCGCGAATATTGGTCGATCGCCGCAACGCTTGCGACACCGAAAGGCCAAGAATTCGAAGCGCGGCTTGTTGGCGCTGATGGCAAGAAAATCAATAAGCTTGATATTGGCTCGGGTGAAGAAGCAGACACTTTCAAGAAAGCGCTTGAAACGGCGCGCTTCACGGTCGCTTCTGTTGAATCAAAACCGGCAAAACGTCACCCCTATCCGCCTTTCACGACATCAACGCTGCAACAAGAAGCAAGCCGTAAGTTAGGGCTTGCGCCCGCGCGCACGATGCAGCTCGCGCAGCGTCTTTATGAAGGTGTTGATATTGGCGGCGAGACGGTTGGTCTCATCACTTATATGCGTACCGATGGTGTGGATCTGGCGCCGGAAGCGGTCTCTTCAATCCGCTCGATGATTGGTAAAGAATTCGGCGATGATTACGTGCCGCAAGCACCGCGTCGTTATAATTCGAAATTGAAGAATGCGCAGGAAGCGCATGAAGCCATTCGCCCAACCGATATTTTCCGTCATCCAAACCAAGTGCGTAAATTGATCGATGACGATCAGGCGAAACTCTACGAGCTGATCTGGACACGCACGCTTGCCTGCCAAATGGAAAGCGCAGAGCTTGAACGCACATCTGTTGATATTGTGGCTGATGCAAAGTCACGCAAACTCGATTTCCGCGCTTCAGGTCAGGTTGTTTTGTTCGACGGCTTCTTGAAGCTCTATCAAGAGTCGCGCGATGATGACGGCGACGACGAAGATAAGAACAAATTACCGGCGATGAAAGCGAATGACGCGCTTGAAAAGCGCGCTATTCTGGCTGAGCAACATTTCACTGAACCACCGCCACGCTTCTCAGAAGCCTCGCTTGTCAAGCGCATGGAAGAACTCGGCATCGGCCGGCCTTCGACCTATGCCTCGACACTCGCCGTGTTACGTGACCGCGATTACATCCGAATTGAGAAAAAACGCATTCATGCCGAAGACAAAGGCATGTTGGTCACGGGCTTTCTAGAAAGCTTCTTTTCGAAATATGTCGAATATGATTTCACCGCTGCCTTGGAAGAAGATCTCGACCGGATTTCAAATTCTGAAATTGGCTGGAAAGAGGTTTTAAGAAAATTCTGGAAGGAATTCTCGGCAGCGATTGCGGATACGACAGAGCTTGAGCGTACCAAAGTGCTCGATGCGATGAATGAAACCATGGGTCCGCATATTTTCCCGGCGCGTGGTGATGGTGCTGATCCGCGCACCTGCCCTTCATGCAACGGTGGACGCCTCTCCTTAAAGCTCGGAAAATTTGGTGCCTTTGTTGGTTGCTCGAATTATCCGGAATGCCGTTTCACGCGCCAGCTTGGTTCACCAAATGGTGAAGGTGATGCGGCAGCAGAAGGTGGAACACCCGGCACGCAAATTCTCGGCAAAGATCCGGTAACGGGCGAAGATATCACTTTGCGCGACGGTCGCTTTGGTCCCTATGTGCAACTGGGCGAAGGCGAAAAGCCGAAACGCCAAGGCCTGCCAAAAGGTCTTTCACGCAGCGCGGTTGATCTCGACATCGCGCTTAATCTTCTCTCGCTTCCACGCGAAGTGGCAAAACATCCGACAAGCGGTGAACCCATTCTGGTCAGCATCGGACGCTTCGGCCCTTATGTGCAGCATGGAAAAGTCTATGCGAGCCTGACTACCGCTGATGATGTGCTCACGATCGGTGCCAATCGCGCGATTGATTTGATCGTCACGAAAGAAAGCGGTGGTGGTGGATCACGCTTTGGTCGCGCTGCGTCGCCCGGTCGTGTGGTTGGACAACATCCAGATGGCGGCGACATCGTTGCGCGCGACGGACGCTATGGTCCCTATGTCAGCTGGAACGGTATCAATGCAACTTTGCCGAAAGGCATGGGTGCCGACGCCGTGACGCTTGAAGAACCCATTCCGCTGATCGCGCAACGCGCTGCAAACGCGCCCGTCAAAAAGGGACGTGCTGCACCCAAGAAGGCCCCCGCTAAGAAGGCTGCGACCAAGGCCCCCGCGAAAAAAGCGGCCGCTGATAAGCCTGCCGCTGCGAAGAAGCCCGCAACAAAGACAGCGCCTGCAAAACAAGCCGCGGCAAAAAAAGCGCCTGCGAAAAAGACTGCAGCTAAGAAAGCGCCTGCGAAGAAGAAGTAGCACGTCACTGCAACGGCGAAACGAATTTAGTACTCAAAAAACTAGTTCGCCGTTCCAAATAATTTGTGCCTTACGACATTGCCAGTTTGAATATTCAATTTCGCGCTGGTGCCGCCATTAAGTTCAAGCACCGCAAGAACCGGTTCACCTGAAGGGAGGACGCGCGTTGAAAAGGGCTCGCCTTTGGTGATGCGTGCAATCGTGCCATCGGATCGAATAAAAATGATGTCGAGCGGCAGAGGAGTATCTTTCATCCACATGCGTACGTCTTCAGGCGCACCAAAATCAAACAACATGCCACGCTTTTCAGGAAGATAGGCACGCCCCATCAAGCCCCGTTGACGTTCTGCATCGGTACGCATGACTTCGACCTCAAAGCTGATGGGTCCCGATGCGTTTTCGATGATCAGCGTTTCAAGTGCCGCAGCATGAAGAAGCGCCGGCCGTACAAGCGCGAAACTGACTAAAGCAATAAAGAAGGAAAAACGGAGACGACGCGCGATCATGCTTGCCTTCTGCCGCGCTCCGCATTGAGGGTCAAGGTGAAACCGCTGTTCGGTTTTCCTAATGATCCATGATCGGCCCATCAATCAGGCGAATCTCGGCCGCCATCAGGCCTTTCGATCCTTCGCCAAAACGAACAAGCAATTCTTGATCAGGCCTGACATCGGCGATTCCATAGCGGCGGAGCACTTCCATATGAAGGAATATATCCGGTTTACCCTCACCTTCAGAAGCAAAGCCAAATCCGCGTAAGCGGTTAAACCATTTCACCCGCACCCGAACGAAGCCACCCTCTGCAGTGACGTTCAAATGCGTGCGAGCAGGCGGCAATTGTGCCGGATGGACCGCGGTTGAAAGATCCATGGCCAGAATTCTCAGCACCTGCCAGCCACGACGGCCGGCAACAGCTTCGAAATCAAGCCGAGCGCCTTCATAGGCGACACGAAATCCGTCCCGCTGGAGACAGGTTACATGTAAAAGCACATCGGGGCCGCCACCATCAGGAACAACGAACCCAAATCCTTTAGCGACATCAAACCACTTGATTGCGCCCACCAGTCTGACGGGCGTGGTCAACGCAGTCGAAACCGCATGATCGCCTTCTTGATCTGCTTGGCCAAATCCACTCGATTGAAGCAACCGCTCATTCATAACAAACACCCTACATGACCTAACGTAATGACTCGATTAACAAAGCTTATTCGCTGTCTATTGGCAACCGAAATAAATGCCCATTCAATATAAAAAATACATAAATTTGTTGATTCAACTCTGAAATTTCTGGGATCAATAAATTAGAAATTTCTAATCAAATTTATCTGAATTCCGTTTGGGAATGTGTTATTCGAATAAATGACGTTTTTTAGAAGAATTTTCTCTGGAATTGCTGGCCTTAGGGATCAGGCACCCAGACCGCGAAATCCAAGATAGAGCGAATAAAGGCCAATGAGAATCACAAGTGCGCTCGAAATATAGGGCGCGCGGGCGGCCAGTTTACCAAACCCGTCCCAAGACCTTTGTGCTCGATCCATGCCTAAAGCGGCAACCGCGCCGACAGCAACCATGGTCACCGCAAGTCCGATGCTGAAGCACAAAACCAGCAAAGCGCCGGTTGTAATCTGCTTCAACTGCAAGCAGACAAGCAAGACCGTGACCGATGCAGGGCAAGGAATCAGACCGCCCGTCAACCCAAACATGACGATTTGTCCGGTGGTTACTTTGCGACCCGCAAAGCGCTTTTCAATCTCGAGGCGATGCGCACGCGCATGGGCATCTTCATAATCAAGCGATCCAAGCTGAAGACCTGCTTGTTGCGTTTTTGAATGATCATGATGATGGA
>RFZR01000100.1 GCA_009920595.1 Alphaproteobacteria bacterium
GACCACCAATCTGAGGAGCACAGTGCGTGAAGGTCTTTTCCCAAATATCGCTTTTGCGAATGAAGGCGAGACCCACATGGCTCTTCTTCAAGTCATGTCCAATGGTTCACACGAATTATTGATATAGGTCAAAGTCAGAAACCTGGAAACTATTAGGGTCCAGGCATCGAAGCGAGCACTTATCTCATGTCCGAATTCATAGATATTTCGAAAATCAACAATGCAACCGTTATCCATAACCCATTTGATTTTTTTCAAATCGATCAAGTGCTGAACCCAGGCAGCCTTGAAGCCATTCGAAACGATTTTCCGGCCATTGATAAGCCAGGCATATATCCTGTCGGGTCGCTGAAGTACGGAGCAGCCTTTGCCAAATTGATTGCGGAGGTAAAGTCATCGCAATTATGCGCCGTAATCGGCAGTAAATTCGGTATAGATCTGTCAGACCTTCCGCTCATGGTTACCGTTCGCGGCCATGCCCAGCAAAAGGACGGCCGCATCCATTGTGATAGTAGCGATAAAGTTGTGACCTGCTTGCTTTATCTCAATGAGGCTTGGGATGCAGAGGGCGGGCGTCTGCGCATACTTCGGGACGGCCAAAACATCGAGAATTACGCCGCTGAAATTCCAGCGAGCGGCGGTAGCTTTGCTGCCTTTCGCGTGACGCCGTCATCTTGGCATGGTCACAAGCCTTTTGTAGGCGAGCGACGTTATATCATGTTCAATTGGATACGCTCCGATGGAGCCCTAAAAAGCCATGAAGGCCGCCACCGCCTCTCCTCATTCGTTAAAAAACTGATTCCGTTTTTCTATAAGAAATGACACTGAAAACTAAGGTTTTAAGAATATGGTATCCCCATCCGCTCATCCCAAAAGCGATGATTCCGCTGCCATCAAGGATCACTTCATCGCGGCTCTTCATTCGGCTGAAGCGCCAGTCTATCCCTATCGCCACTGGCTCTTGAAGGATATATTACCCTCAACTACGGCGCGCACTTTAGCAGCCCTACCATTTCCGGCACCTAACCAGATGGAGCATGATGGGCGACGTGAAACCAACAATGCGAAGCGGGTCTATTTTACGCCAAAAAACCAGCAGAATTTTCCGGTTTGCGCTGTATTTGTTCAAGCTTTCAAAAGCGCAGAGATGCGCGCAACGATTACTCGCGAAACTGGCGCCGAGCTTAATAACTCGTTGCTGCGGGTAGAATATTGTCAGGATACAGGTAGTTTCTGGCTTGAACCGCACACCGATATCGCCGTCAAGAAATTTACCATGCTGATTTATCTTTCAGATGATCCGGCGCTATCAAACTGTGGTACCGATGTTTACGACACAACGCCCGAGCATAAGCTTGTTCACACTGCACCCTATAATTTCAATGGTGGATTGATTTTTGTGCCGTCGTCCGATACCTGGCACGGCTTTCAACGCAGAAAGATAAATGGCATACGCAAGTCCTTAATAGTTAATTATGTCTCGCCCGATTGGCGCGACCAATGGGAATTGGCATAATCCGTAAATTTGACAAAAAATTTTAGGCTCATTCTTACAAAACCGATGTTATTCCACCATCAACATAGAGCACATGGCCATTTACGAAAGATGAGGCGTCGTATCCCGGACCAATCGCATTGATCTGCAAACCATGTTTCGCCCAATCAGCGCACATACCTTTGGTAAGCATTTTAACGGCACCCTTAGTTGCTGTATAAGGGGCAATCGAGGGACGGCCGAGCTCACTTTGCACTGAACAGATATTGATGATTTTACCTTTTCCGCGTTTAATCATATGACGCGCGACCGCTTGGCCGACGAGAAAGACGCTTTTGACATTAACGCGTAAAAGTTCATCGAATTTCTCGTCGGGATACTCTTCGAGCGGCGTGCGAAACTGCATACCAGCATTATTAATGAGAATATCGATCGCACCGATCTCGACTTCGATCTTAGCAATCGCCTGCGCGACCTCTGATTTATCCGTCACATCAAAGGCGACACCTTGAACGCTATAGCCATTGGCCGTTAGACGCCCGACGGCCTCGTCTAGCTTCCGCGTATCGCGGCCATTGAGAATGACCTCGGCGCCAGATTTTGCCAATCCTTGGGCAAGGCCATAGCCGATGCCCTGGCTTGAACCTGTAATAAGCGCACGACGCCCTTTGAGATTGAACAGCTCCATTACAGACATATCTAACGCCCCCGAATTATTTATCATTGAATGCTAATCTATTCGGGCGCAGGATATCAGAAAATTCAAATAATATGAAAATCGGGATTAATTTATGAAAGCTGTGGTCATTCACAAAGAACTTGATCTCAGGATCGACGAGCGGATCGAGGAAAAACCCGGCCCCGATCAAATTCTCGTCAAAATTTTGCGTGGCGGTATTTGCGGCTCAGATCTGCATTATTATCATCATGGCGGCTTCGGAACCGTAAGGCTCAAGGAACCGATGATTTTAGGCCATGAAGTTGCCGGTGAGATTGTCTCAACGGGCCCGAATGTCACTAACGTGAAGATAGGCGATCGTATCGCGCTAAATCCAAGCCGCCCCTGTAATCATTGTGAATATTGCCAGCGTGGACTGCAGAACCAATGTCTTGATATGCGCTTTTATGGCAGCGCCATGCGCTTTCCCCATGTTCAAGGTGCTTTCAGACAGATGATGGTGGCGGATGCCACTCAGGCCCATATTATTGATCAGGGCATTGGGATCGAAGAAGCTGCATTTGCCGAACCCTTCGCCGTGACACTTCATGCCATCAACCGCGCCGGCCCCTTGCTCAACAAACGCGTACTTGTCACCGGCTGCGGTCCAATTGGGGCCTTGGCCATTATGGCCGCTCGGGTCCATGGTGCCCGCGAAATTATCGTAACTGACATTTCTGATTTTACTTTGGGGTTGGCTAAAAAAGTTGGCGCGGATCATACCGTCAATGTCGCAACTAATGCCGAAGCGATGGCAAGATTCAAAGCGGGTAAAGGCCAGATCGATGTGATGTTTGAAGCCTCAGGCAATGAGGCTGCGCTGCAACTAGGTCTCGAAGTCTTACGCCCTCGCGGCACGCTCGTACAATTGGGACTTGGAAGCTCACTTAACGTTCCTCAAAATGTGATCGTCGGAAAGGAAATCGAGATCCTAGGCTCTTTCCGATTTCATGAGGAATTTGCCCTTGCCGTTGACCTCATCAATCATCGACGCGTTAATTTAAAGCCGCTATTAACAGAAATTGTGACACTTGATGACGCAAAACGCGGATTTGATCTCGCAAGCGACAGATCAAAGGCAATGAAAGTGCAAATCGCCTTCGCTTGAGAATTAAATAGTTTTTACTTTTTCTTGCCGCGCACGCCGTAAATCGTAAAGGCAAAAATGAGCCCTGATGAGCTAATCAGCGCGCCTGTTAAAGCGAGTGACGGATAGCTAAATTGGTGATCAATAAGGCGGCTACCGATCCATGCGCCCCCCGCATTGCCTAAGTTAAAAGCGGCAATGTTCAATGCTGAGGCGAGATTGGGGGCTCCTTCCGCTGCCTTCATGATGCCAATTTGCAAAGGCGGGATCGTGCCAAAAGCTGCAAATCCCAATAAAAATATCGTGATGCTTGTGGCCCAAAAATTCGCCATCGCAAATGCAAATATAGCCATCAGAGCCACCAAAGCACCGAGCGTGCCATAAAGCGATAAGCTCAAAGATTTATCTGACATTCGGCCCATGACATGATTTCCGAGCGTCAACCCAACACCATAGACAAACAGCACGGCGGTCATTGCATCGGGTGAAAGACCCGTCGCCTCGCGTAAAATGGGCGCAATATAAGTCCACACGACAAAAACGCCACCAAAGCCAAATGTCGTTGTGGCGAGAGCAAGCCAGACACCTGAGCGTTTTAAGACTGAAAGTTCTTTTGATATCGCGCCGACAGGGTCAGGTGCTTGCGACTTTAAAGCAAAAAATAAAAAGGCGCCGGTGATCAGCCCTAAAAGACTTATGAGACCGAAGCTCACTCGCCAACTCGTATATTGTCCAATGACAGTACCAAGGGGTACGCCAATTATATTTGAGAGAGCGAGACCTGAGAAAATAAGCGCGATAGCACGCGCCCTCCTTTCTTTCGGTACGAGATGTGTACCTACGACCGAACCGACGCCAAAGAATGCACCATGCATGAAGGACGAGATAATTCGACCTGCTAGCATCACCATATAGCTTGGTGCAAGCGCAGACATCAAATTGCCAATGAAGAAAAGAGACATCAAACCAACCAGCAAAGTCTTGCGATCCAAGCGCGCAGTCCCAAGCGTCATAATTGGTGCGCCCACAACAACGCCTAGTGCATAACCAGTAACAAGAAGTCCTGCGCTAGGAATGGAGACAGATAAATCTGCAGAAACATTTGGCAGGAGACCCATCATAATAAATTCAGTGGTCCCGACAGCAAAAGTGCCGAGTGCCAGCGCATAAAGCTCAATAGGCATTAATTTCCTAATCCAGTAATATTTGAATTTAATTCATAAATTAATAGATGGTCTCACAAATGGGTATTCTTATCTTATCGAAGGAACTCCAACTTCGAATCAAAAAAGGAAAAATTTATTAGACACCCATTATCACCTAAATTAATTCCACCACCCTTTGTGATCTTTTTTGGGTTGACGCAGAACACCGTCACCAGACTTAGGCGGTTCAATTTCAAGAAGATACCGTTTGACCGGACTCATTCTATTATAGAGCTCTGGCGTTAGATAATCCAATTGAAGCAGTTGCTGCGGCAGATCACGTCGCGTGTAAGTCAGATGCAACATACGCCGTGGCTTATCAGTCTTCTTCATTGTTCCGCTATGCCACATGGAAGAATTACAAATGATTGCGGATCCGGCGGGCGCTTCGACCAAGACTTCACCAGGATAAGGGGCTGAAAGATCAGCCGGCACGCGCGCCGCTTCTTCAGGTGACAAAGGCTGAGGTTCCCAATCACCAATATTCACATAAGGAACATTGATCGGAGCCCACCAATGAGAGCCGGGCACGATGCGCGTCGGACCATTATCAAGTGTCATGTCATCAAACATGATCATGGTGTTAACAACCCACCAATCATCGTCAAATTTCTTTGGCACATCGACATGCATGTCTTGTTGGCCATAGCCTTTTACGGGATCACGAATATTGGCGCCGTGAACTTTGATCTCACCGAGCACATGAGCACAAAGTGCGAGCATCTCAGGGATCCATAGACATTTATCAAATGCTTCAGTCTTGTTAAAAATATTTGAAAGACGGCGCGCGCCAGGTTCGACATGAACTTCATGACCGCCATTATTTTTTTCAGCGGCATGAATTTGTTCAAAAGCATTGCGCATCATCTCGCAATCCGCCGAAGATAAGACATTCTCAATAATAATATAGCCATCTTCGTCGAATGCCCTCAGCTGACTTGGACTTAATGTATCAGCTTTCACCCCAAGCTCTCGTAAAGCCTGCTTCGTATACATGCCATCCTCCCGTCTCTTTAGTCTTTATATAACGAAAGCTAACGCAGAGTTTTTTACTTGGCAAGGACGAGCGCGGACTTTTCCTTGCCACCTTGGAGCGAGTCTCCTGTTCAAACGGCGTACACTCAGCACCTACAACAATGAAAAAGCTGACTCTATTTATTAACGCTCTATAATGCGTCTCTGATCATAACAAAAAATAGTCCTATCAATGAAATATTGATAGGACTATTTTTGTAAATTGGGTCGTGTTGTTTAATTAGACGAACCCGATTTGATTGATGAAAAATTAATTGGCAGCTTCGGCTTGCTTGATGATTGTGAGCAAACCGGTATCTTGGTTCGACGAGTCGCAGAGTTCTTTCACTTTATTTGAGTTTTTCTCAAATCTATCAAGATCGAATGTCGTATCGTCCGACTTACCGCCCATAAAACCATCGGCCCAAACCAAGATATACGACAATTGGTCTGCATTGAATTTTAGAAGATCCGCACATTTAATTGCCGAAATATCCAAAACATTTGCTTTAGCAGGCCCAGAAACATTGCAAAAAAGAGCGAAGCCAAGGACCAACGCAAACTTGGAAAAACGCGAAAACTTACCGATTACGATATTCATACTAACACACCCCCCAATGAACAACGATTGACCAGAAAAAAACAAACGAATCGGCGTGGGGCGGCCTTAGCCATTCTTAAACATATTAGATTGCCATCAGCCGCCTCGAATTGAAGTTTAAACCCATAAAAGAACTCCATTTTGATAGAAACGGTGCTAAGTTGACAAATTTCTATATTTC